>JAWKNW010000049.1 GCA_041391505.1 Rhodothermales bacterium | reverse complement strand
CCCTTGGCTATGAGGACAAACAGCTTGCTATCAAGGCTACCTATGCTACCGTTTATCTACGCTCGTTCAGGTAGATAAAAGAACAGCCCGACCCTGTAAGGTCGGGCTGTCCTTGTTTTACAGGGGCCCATCGGGAATTGCGCGCATCAGATCAGTTAAGGTGGTTCGGCGAACCACCGATACCCCGTGTAACCGTTCAGGTTAAGCCCGAAGCACGATGTACAGAGTAATGGGTCCCTCTGTAAGTTGCGCTTCGGGTTTTTTTATGGTTTCGCGGCTCGAATGAACGAGATATCCACAGTTGCCCCGGTTGTCAATCTTGAGGGCTGCGCCTATTTTCGGGGCTGTTTCGAGCGTTCGGATGCCCTGCGCCCATGGCGCACGCTCCGGGCAGGTTGGATTCATTATCCCGTTCCATCTTGAGCCATCCTTCACTGACTATCCGGCATTTGCAGACGTACGACGAGATCGTGGCTTGTCGCGACGTGCAGCAGGAAACCTGGGGGGAAGCCTTTGTCGATCTGGTGCCGCCGTCCTTGCTGGTGGTCACCCAGAAGATCGGGGGCATCCTCGCCGGCGCCTTCACCGAGTCCAACGAACTGGTGGCCTTTGTGTATGGCGTACAGGGCCGGCGGAACGGCCACGCCATCCACTGGTCGCACATGATGGCGGTCCGGCCGGCGTACCGGGGCTCCGGCATCGGGCGGGACCTGAAGCTGTTCCAGCGCGACTTCGTCCTGAACCAGGGGATTCGCCGTATCCACTGGACGTACGACCCGCTCGAGGCGCTCAACGCCAACCTGAACCTCAACCGCCTGGGCGCATTTCCCGAAGAATACGTGCGCGACCTGTACGGAGACGGCTCGAGCAGTATCCTGCACAGCACGATCGGGACGGACCGCTACGTGGTGACGTGGCATCTCCTGGAGGAGGATCGGCTCGCGCACCGAGCGCAGTTCGAGGACGCCGGCGTCCTGTCCGACCTGCCGATCGTGAACGGGGCGGAGGTGCTGGAGGATAGCCATGCCGTCCGCGTCGAGATCCCGGTCAACGTGCAGCAGGTCAAGAAGCAGTCCGCCGATCAGGCGCGGGCGTGGCGGCAGTCGACGCGCAAGGCGCTGGAGCTGTATCTGGGCGCCGGCTTCGGGGTAGTGGGTTATTACCAGGACCCGGATACGAAACGCTGTTTTTATATTCTGGCGCGGCGCCGCGCGGCCTGAAGGCCTCGTATCCTGCCCCTCTTCTTCGCATTCCAACCCAATCCGATTCATGTCGATGTCCACGTCCATTTCCCCATTCCATCTCAAACGCATCACGCTTCGCGAAATCCATCTCCCCCTGGTCGAACCCTTCGCGATCTCGTCCGGGACGGAGACTGTGCGGCGCATCACCCTGGTGGAGATGGAGGATGGTGACGGCGTGACAGCCTGGGGCGAATGCGTCGCGGCGGCGCTGCCGAACTACAACTCCGAGAGCGTGGATACGGCATGGATGGCGATGTCGCAGTGGCTGGCGCCGCTCTTGCTCGGGAAGACGGTGCAGCCCCTGGAGGTGTACGACCTGTTCCATAAGGCGATGCGTGGGCACGAGATGGCCAAGGCCGGCCTGGAGATGACGCTCTGGGGCCTGGCGGCCACGCGGCAGGGCGTCGCGCTGGCGAGGCTGCTGGGCGGCACACGCGCGGAGGTCGGCACGGGCATCTCGATCGGCATCCAGGCCACGCCGGAGAAGCTGGTCAAGAAGGTCGGCGAGTGCATGGCGCAGGGCTATCGGAAGATCAAGATGAAGATCAAGCCGGGCTTCGACATCCCGTATGTCCGCGCCGTCCGCGATGCCTACGGCGACAGCGCCCCGCTGATGGTCGATGCGAACAACGCCTATACGCTGGAAGATGTGGAGGTGCTGAAGCAGCTCGACGCGTTCGGACTCATCATGATCGAGCAGCCGCTGGAATGGGACGATCTGGTCCGGCACGCCGCCCTGCAGCCGCAGCTCCAGACGCCCATCTGCCTCGACGAGTCGATCACGAAGCTCGAACGGGCGCAGGACATGGTGACGCTCGGCAGCGGGCGGATCATCAACATCAAACCCGGACGCGTGGCCGGTTATACCTCGTCGCTGCGGATCCACGATTACACGCAGCGGCAGGGCATCCCGGTCTGGTGCGGCGGGATGCTGGAGAGCGGTATCGGCCGCGCCTACAACGTGGCACTCGCCTCGCTGCCCAACTTCACCCTGCCCGGCGATATTTCGCCGAGCCGGCGGTACTGGGAGCGCGACATCGTGTCTCCGGAATGGGAAATGGATCAGGCCGGCATGATCGCCGTCCCGATGGACACGCCCGGCATCGGCGTGGAGGTCGATGTCGATCGCATCGACAACCTGACCGTGCGCGAGCTGACGATCTGAGTCCGGATCAGACGAAGAGGCCGGTGGGGCAGAAGTCCGTGGAGGGCGCGTCGCGACGCAGCCGGCCCAGGGAGCGCCATCCGACCATCGCCAGGCTGGCGATGGCGCAGGCGCCCAGCGTGATAACCGTCGATTTCATGGGGTTTGGCATTAAAAGCCCTGAACGCTGGGGCGTTTCCGGTAGTGTGGGCCGGAAGGCAGAAAGCCCGGCTCTTGCGAGCCGGGCTCTCCACATCACCCCAAGGAGGACTACATCACCCTCACCCATTAAGGTGTGAGATGTAGGCTGAGTACAGTTTCGGTGTATCCCGCAGAAACTTTAGGGACCGGACCAAAAAAGATGAGCGAAGGGCGCGAGACACTGTCAGCGATCGCCCAGGATGCGGCGCACGTAGCGATGCCATAGCTCCGCCGTCACCTTTGGCGACACGCCCGTGGCATGGAAGGTGGTCACCGCCGTGGCGTCGGGGTTGAGGACGAGGTCGAAGGAGAAGAGGTAGTCGCCACCCTGATCGAGCCAGAGGTCCGATCGGGGAAAACGGACATCCCGGAAGGCGAGTTGCCCGCCGGCCAGGCTGTCGACCGTGAAGTAACCGCGCGAAAACCATAAAAGCCGTTGCACGGGCGTGTCGCCGAGGTAGGGCGCTATCAGGCCGGTACGTTTGGGGAGGGCTTCGAAGCGGATGGGGCCGGCGTCGTCGAGGAGCGAATAGGTGCCGACGAGCAGAGTGTCGGCCCGTTCGGCGATGCCCGTCCACAGCAGGTTGTTGAACAGCGAGGGATTGGTCGTGAGCCGCTCGAAGCCGCCGTACTGCTGGTCCAGGGCCTCGGAGAACCGGGATGTTACGTGGGCTTTGTTGACGACCGTCAGCGCGAGGTACGCCGTGCTGAGGAGCAGGCCGGCCCGGTTGAGCCACTGCCGGCGCGGGTCGCGCCGCTTGAGGAAGAGCGCGCCGACGACGCCGACGAGCAACGGCACCGTGTAGAGCGGGTCGATGATCGAAATCGTGTTGAACGCGACCGGATAGTTGCTGAAAGGCTGAAAAAGCTGGGTGCCGTAGTGCGTGAAGCTGTCGAGCAGCGCATGGGTGAGGAGCGCGAGGAACGACATCCAGGCCCACGCGAGCCAGGACGTTCGTTTGCCGCCGTAGACGCTGACGAGCAGCCGGCCGAGCAGCAGCGAGAATCCAACCGCAAAAAAGATCGAATGAGAGAGCCCGCGATGGACGGCCAGCTCCTGCACCTCGTCGATGAACGGGTACAGCATGATGTCCAGATCGGGCACGGTCCCGATGATCGCGCCCCAGAGGATGGCCTTGTTGCCCTCGCGTTTGCCCAGGGTCGCCTCACCGATCGCCGCGCCCAGGGCGAGTTGGGTAAGCGAATCCATCAGTCGGCCGCGATCAGCTCGGTGATGAGGGGTTCGAGGCTGGCGTCCGGCATCCCGATCGTGCGGTGGCGCACGACGAACTGGCGGTCGATGATATAGGTCGTGGGCAGCGCGAAGACCCCGCCGAACGCTTCGCCGGCCGGTCCCTTGTCCAGCACGATGGGGTAATCCATGCCGTTGTCCGCCACAAACGCCCGCACCTCGTCGACTTCCTCGTCGTAGAGGATCGAGGCGACGCCGATGACGGCGAAGGCTTCGTCGCCCAGCTTGTCCTGCAGCGCGATGAGGTCGGGGATTTCCTCCCGGCAGGGGGCGCACCAGGTGGCCCAGAAGTTGACGAGCAGCACCTTGCCTTTGAGCGAGGCGAGCTGGAGGGGGGCGCCGTCGAGCCCGACCAGCGTCAGGTCGGGCGCTTCGCGGTCGACGGGGCTCTGGATGGCGTTCATCGCGATCTCCGCCGGCTCCGCGGGAGGCGTTGCGGCCGGTTTGCCGCAGCCGGAGAGGACGAGCAGCAGGGCAACGACGAAAAGGGGTATAGGGCGTGTCATGCGATTCTCGACTCCTGCGCGGCGGCGCGCACCCGGTCCGGCGTGATGCTGCCGTGGGATGTGTGAAAAACGACGCGGCCGGCGTGCAGAACCAGCACCTGAGGGCTCTCGTGCCGCACGCCGAGCGACGTGGCGATCGCATTCGACAGGGGCCGGGCGTGCTGCACGACCAGTTCGTAGACGGGCGGGTCGCCCGGCGAACCCATTTCCAGCATGCGACGCCGCGCGCCGGCGCTGATGCCGCAAGTCAGGCTGTGCTTGAATACCACGACCGGTTCACGCTCCGATCGCGCGATCACGTCGTTCCAGGCCGCATCGGAGTCGAGCGGCAAAAAACCGATCCGGGCGTCAGCCGACATCTCGGGATACGAATTATCGCCCATCAGGCGTTTGAAGAATCTGTTCATAGGCTATCTCGTAACGAACGGCATTGCGTCACGTTGGTTCTTTTATCCGTTACCCGTCGCCGGGTTTTTATCCGGGGCGCATTTTTGCTGCAACACCGATCCCGCGCCCTCTTGCGCCGCGCACATCCGATGCCGGATATACGGGTGCGGAATCTCCGATCACGGGCACGTTTTTTTGAAGGAATCCTGCATCGTGCATCCCGCAACCCGATATCGCCTTGCAGAGGGGCGGAAGGCGACCGGGCGCGAGGGGTGCCGGCAGGATGTGCCGCTCGATGAGAAGAAATACAGGGATGCGTCTTCGGCGCGAAGCTTGCCATCCGATCGTCAACTGATTGTACCATTCAAATCCCTCACGCGGCGTTGGAATCTCCCATCATGCAGTTCGTAGCCTTCGGTCTTAATCACACGACCGCTGCGCTGGATCTTCGCGAACGATTCAACCGGTCCGAGGCAGACGTGCGCTCGCTCTACAGGTCGCTCCCGCTGTCCCGGCATGCCGAACTCGTCCTGTTGAGCACCTGCAACCGGACCGAGTGTTATCTCTATGGTAACGACGCCGACATCGATCGCGTCCGGGTCGCGCTGGCGCGGGAAGCCGGCTGCCCGTGGCCCGAAAACGGATCGTTCGAGAAACGCGATGAGGAGGCGGTGCGGCACGTGCTCGAGGTGACCTCCGGCATGCAGTCGATGGTCATCGGAGACGGCCAGATCCTCAACCAGATCAAGGACGCCTACCGGTGGGCGGTCGACGAATCCCGTGTCGGGGCCATCCTGCACCGCCTCATGCACACAGCATTTCGGACCGCGAAGCGGATCGTAACCGAGACCGACATCGCCGGCGGCCATGCGTCCGTCCCGGGCATGGCGGCCCTGTTGGCCACCGAATTCGTCCGCTCGCGCGGGCTCAACCGGTCGGAGGCGCTGGTGATAGGCGCGGGGCACATGGGGGCGCTTGCCGTGCAGGTCCTGCGGGCGACCTTGCCGGGGCGCGTACGGGTGACGAACCGGTCGCCCGAGCGGGCCGACGCGCTGGCGCAAACGACGGGTATCGATGCGATCGCCTGGGAAGACCGGTATCGCGCCGCTGCCGAAGCCGACATCGTGATGGTGACCACCGGCGCTCCGGCGCTCGTGCTCGATGCCGGCGCGTGGGCAGAATCGCCGGCGCGCAGGGAACAGCTGGTGCTCGACATCGCCTCCCCGCGCAACGCGGACCCCGCCATCGGCGCCCTCGCCGGCTGTACGCTCGTCGACCTCGACGGCTTGAACGAGCGCATCGCCGGCGTGCAGGCCGGCCGCTCGCGTGAACTGCCGGCCGCCCGCCGCATCAGCGAGGACATGCTGGCCGACTTCGTGGCCTGGTTTTTTCATCATCAGGCGCTCCAGCCGGCCATCCACACCATTCTGGAGACGTTCGAAACGATTCGCCGGCAGGAGATCGATCGCCATGCGCACCGCCTGTCGGCCGTCGACCGTGAGGAGCTGGACCGGCTGACGTGGTCGATCATGCAGAAGGTCCTCGCCGTGCCGGTCGTTCGGCTCAAGACGGTGGGTCTGTCGGAGATCGACTACACCCACGGCATCAAACTGCTGCGCACCCTGTTCTCCCGTGAGGGCTGCGACGAGGCGGAAACCCAGACGGGAGCATCGCATGCCATGGATATGCAGGAAATTCCCGCCTCGCTGATCACGGGGGCCGGATGCCCGTTCGACGAGCGGCCGGCGTCGGTCGCCGCCTCGGCGACTCCCGGGGTGGAGCGCGGCCGGGTGTTGCGCCTCGGCACGCGCGGCAGCGCGCTCGCGCTCTGGCAGGCCCATCGTGTGAAGACGCTGCTCGAAGCGGCCGGCCACACGGTCCTGATCGAAGAGATCACCACGCAGGGCGACCGTGTCCAGGACGTGCCCCTGTGGCAGGTGGAGGGCAAGTCGTTTTTTACGCGCGAGCTCGATAACGCCATGCTGGAGGGCCGGATCGACCTGGCCGTCCACTCCCTCAAGGATCTCCCGACCGTGCTGCCCGAAGGCCTGATGCTGGCGTCGGTTTCGGAGCGCGAGAACCCGTTCGACGCGTTCGTCGCGCATCCGTCGTTCGCCGGCGGCATCGAGGAGCTGCCCCGGGGCGCCCGCGTCGCGACGTCCTCGCTGCGCCGTACGGCCCTGCTCAAGGCGTGGCGGCCCGACCTCGAGATCGTTTCGGTGCGCGGCAACGTCGATACCCGGCTGCGCAAGCTCGACGAGAGTGACTGGCACGGGATGGTGCTGGCGGCGGCTGGACTCAACCGGCTCGGCTTCCAGGCGCGTATCCGGTCGGTGCTGGACGATGCCTGGATGCTGCCGGCCGTGGGACAGGGCGCCCTCGGCATCGTATGCGCCAGGGGGAGCGGGCTGCACTACGTGCTGGCCAACGCCCTGCACGACCGGGAGACCGAGCTGGCGGTGCGCGCCGAGCGCGCGTTCCTGCGCCGGCTGGAAGGCGGCTGCCATGTCCCGGTCGGCGCCTGGGCCCGCCGCGACGCGGCCCACGGGTTCATTCTGGACGGCTGCGTGGCGGCGCTCGACGGCGCGATCGTCTATCGCCAGCGCATCGCCGTGGACACCGCCGATCCGGAGCACGCCGGCGTGACGCTCGCCGAGCGGCTCATCGCGGCAGGCGCCGGCGCGCTGCTGCACGACATTCGCTCATAGCCGATGGAAAGCCGGCCCCTCGTGTATCTGCTGCGCACACCCGACGAAGGGAGCGACGTGCGGGATCGGTTCGAGAACGCGCTCGACGGCGAAGGATTTCGCGCCGTGTCGATACCGGTGATCGCCTACGAAAACGCCGGCGAGGAGGCCCTGAGGCAGGCGCTCCTGCGGCCGGAGGGGTATGGCGGATTGGTGCTGACCAGCCCGCGCGCGGCGCAGCGGCTGGTCGAGACGCTGGCCCGCTATCGCATCGATCCGATGCCGTGGATTGCGCGGCCGGCCTTTGCGGTCGGCCCTGCCACGGCCCGCCTGCTGGCTGCGGCCGGTTTTGCGCCGGTCGGCGAGGAAAGCGGGGAGGCCAGCCGGCTCGCCCGGCAGGTGGTGCGGCGCGAGACGGCGCATCCCTGGCTCTTCCTCTGCGGCAACCGACGTCGCGACGCACTGCCCGGACAGCTAGTCGCGGCCGGCGTGCCTTTCGAGGAATGTCTGGTCTATCGCACGGTCGATCTCGAGCCGGACTGGCGCGCGTATGCGGTGCCTACCTGGATGGCCTTCTTCAGCCCCTCCGGCGTGCTGCATGCCGCGCCGGCGCTGCCGGACACCTGGCGCGCGGTGCGCGCCGCCGCCATCGGCCCCACGACCGCCGAGGCGCTCAAGACGGCAGGCTGGATGCCCGAGGCGATCGCCGCCGCCCCGACGCCGGCCGCCCTGGCTACCGCGATTAAGGCTGCGGGTTGAGGATCGGGGCGTACGCGCGATGCGCCGGCTGCGTTGGCTATCGCGTCACGTTCGCCGAACCCCTTTCATGTGCTCCGGAAGTGCAGCGCTGTTGGCTTTTTGGCATCCCTTGCTGTTCGTCATCCCAAGGTCAAGCTGGGGACAGGCTCCCAACTCGATTGGGGATGACGCAATCGGGGCGTCCCGAGCATAGATCGCTGTGCATTCCCCGGTCACGGCCTGAGCATCACCCGTTGCCCCGTGCGCGCCGACTCCCGGGCGGCGTCGAGGATTTCGGTCACGAGGAGGTTGTTTTCGAGGGAGGAGAGGTCGTGCGGCGCCAGCTTCAACTCGCCGCGTACGACGGCCGTGAGCAGCGCAATGAAGTCCTTGCGGTCGGGCGCGAGGTCGGGGAGCGGCAGCTCGGTGGCCGGCTGCTTTTCGATTTGGGCGATGGCGAGGTTGCCGTTGGGCGTGATCACCTGGCCGATGTGTCCGTACACCTCCATGTCCTTTCGGTTGACGGGCAGCGACCAGTTCCAGGATGCCTGGATGATACCGACGGCGTTCTCGTACTCGACCACGATGTTGGCTTCGTCGTCGACGCGCGCGTAGGTCGGATTGTTTTTTTTGTACTGCTGGAGCAGGGCGTAGACGGACTTCGGCCGTTCGCCCTTGAGCAGCCACGTGAGCAGGTTGGCGCCGTAGCACCCGAAGTCCGTCAGCGCGCCGCCGCCGTTCAGCACCGGATCGACGAGCCATTCGAGGAATTCGGGGTCGACGCCCATTTCTTCCGGCCCCCGATGCCCGTCGTGGATGACCACCTTCTGGATGGCCCCGATCGAGCCGGCGTCCACCAGCTTCTCGATGGCCGCGTGGCTTTTGTACCAGGTGGTTTCGTAGTTGACGAGCAGCTCGATGCCGCCGGCCTTTGCCGCCGCCGCCATCGCCCGGGCGTGCTCCATGTTTACCGCCAGCGGTTTCTCCATCATCACGTCGATGCCGTATTTCGCGCACAGCTCCACCACCATCTTGTGGTCGAACGTATTGGTGAAGACGGTGACGGCTTCGGGTTTTGTCTCAACGAGCATGCGTTCCAGATCGTCGTAAAACAGCGCGCGGTCGATGCCGTAGCGGCCGGCGTATTTGGTATGCAGCGCCTCGCTCGGGTCATAGAGCCCGACAATGTTGAGGTCGTCGCGGTCCTTGAAGCTGTTCAGGAATCCGCCCACATGGCCGTGGACGAGGCCGACGATGGCGAGGCGGAGCGGCTCAGCGGGTTGTGAGAGCGTCAGGGCGGCGAGGAGGAGGGTCCAGAGCATGGGGATGGAGAAAAGGTGAGCGGGGCGTCATCGTCGAAACATACATGCCAAACAGCATCGAAGAAAGACGGAGGCGAGCCGGCGAGTGGATTTCGGATGGGGACGTTTTGTACGTGATGTTCGACAAGAGACGCCCCGAGGCTCATCCTACGCACCGTGGCGGATCCAGCAGTTGGCGGAAGAACGGGCATGAGGGTGCAGGCATCAATCCACACCCGTTCCGTCACACGATCGCGCGGCAGCTCGCATAAGACGTTGGTGGGTTATAAGAGCCCGCGCACGACACCAATCTATGGCCAGCCCAGCCGGGTGAACGTGAAGCGAGCGTTCGATAATACGATGCGAAAAGATGCGCTTGTGAAGCGGCGGTGACGTCAGAAGCCTCGTCATAACCCGAGAACAGGTCGTTCGAACGTCGCCCGCTGACGGGCCGCTATGGGTTTGTGATGGCAAAGAGATTTCGCAAAAGCGCGGAAGTAGCGAAAAAACCGCCGTTATTGTTGCGCAGGTAAGAGAGGGGAGCGTTCTTATAGGAGGGTTTCTTCGCATTCGCGGCCAGTTTCTGCTGTTTAAGGATTTGCTGACCTGCCGAGGATTTCGGGAATTTCGCATGTGCGGCCTGAATGTGCGTGGCTATTTCTGATGGGTGGGTTTGTGAAAGTCATCTGAATCGATTTAATGTAAAGGAGTGTAGACATGCAGCAGGCGATTATCATTCGGGTCATTCCAGAGGACTTCGATAGCTGGAGGAAAGAACATGATGATGCACGAGATGCTCGTCTAGCCTATGGGATAACTGATGGGCCGTTCTATCGGGATGAGCGCGATACCCATGTGGCACTTGTCCACTTGAATGTGGAGAACCTCGATAGGGCCATGGAATGGTTCAAGTCTGATGCATTCAGAGAGGGTGTAAAGCGGGCTGGCGGCGTGCAGCGTGAGATTTGGATAGGAAAGAAACTGGAAAAGTGAACGCGCTTTTGGCTCAGCAAGCAAGGTGTGCAAAGGCTGAATAACGCAGCGCGTGTATAGTGCGAGTCGCGAAATTGTCAATGATGTGAATAAGTAACCGAGTTCACTTTTGATACCGGAGCTGCCCTCATTGGTCTTCGTGACACATTTTTGTTAAACCTCAGCCGAAGTATACTTTAAGTATATGGATAGAAAAATAACATGGTTAAAGGTTGATTGGCGCTACGCACTACGTGAGCTTGTTCTTATTGTAGCCGGAATTCTGATCGCTATTGCTCTAAACTCATGGTGGAATAGTAAAGTCGATTATGAGCAGGAAACGCAATATCTGAGTGGTATTGAAACCGACATCGAGAACTCAATTGCGGAGTTGAATGCTACGATCAATTTCCATGAGCAACAAGTGAAAGATCTGCGCAAGCTTTTTGGGATTGTTCACGCTGAGCCGAGTCAGGCCAGAAAAGATTCACTGCTAGAACTGAGCCATGCACTCATATTTAACTCCACGTTCGAACCTGAGTTAGCAACGTATGACGAGATGTTGGCATCCGGAAATTTGAACCTGCTCGAAAGTGAGCGAATCCGAAATGCTCTCACTCTTTACCAATATCAGTTGCAGAACAACAATGATTTCAACAATTACCTTGAGCAACAATCTTCACTGACGATAGAACCCTTTTTCATGGAAAACCTTGCATATCACCCGTTGAAAGGACTCGATGAGCCATATCGACCTCCTGATATAGACCTGACCGCATTGTATACTGATTTGCATTTTCATAATCTGATATTGTTACGGCTCGATACGGAAGCCAATGTACTTGAGATACGCAAACGTCTGCTTGAGACGATGCATGATGTTCAACGGTATATCAAAGAAGAACTAGTGCAACGTGGTGTATCGGATGGAGAGTGACATCAATATTCATTGGTAGCGTAGATTGCGGGTTCTTCCATTGATGGAAAGCCTCTTGGGTACAGTGGGGCGAAGGACGAAGTCTCGCTTCTTTGCCTCGGAGGAGTATGGATTTGTTCTGAAAAATATGGTCATCTAAGCAACACGCCACGAAACACTTCAACCTTGATCTCCGGTACGACCACGTTACAGGTCAGTTTTTATATGGAGTTCGATAGGAGAAGCGAACGGCGAAATCTCTGGGGAGGGGACTTCGCGTTCCATCAGCAAGTACGAAATTCCATTACTGAGTCAAAACGGGACTGGTCCTCATTCTTGCCACGGCCACTACCCTGTGCCCATACCCAGCACCAATCTCAACAACCGCCCCGTCTGGCTCGCCTCGACGCTGGCCACCTCCTCCGGCTGGTCCGTCGCCAGCACCTGCCCGCTCTCCGGACCCAGGTCGATGATCCAGTCCGCCGTTTTGATCACCTCCAGGTTGTGCTCGATGACGACTACGCTGTGGCCGGCCAGGAATCAGGTCCGATCACGGAAGTCGCTCGAAACTACTGGACGCGAACCTCTTTCGGGTGCACGATCGTGCATCCGGCAACCAACGGAAAATCCTCCACATCGAACGTAAGCAAGCGCATTATGTGATGGGCACGCATGACGGCAAGAAGCCTGAGATCGAAAATTCTCCGTCCGGTGCGTCCATGCTGATCAATGAGCTGCATCCAGAGGGGGAAGATTTCTGCGTTCTCATTGAGAAGGGGATACCGGGAGAGCCAGTTGTCGCGTTCGCGCCGGCCCTTTTCGGCACTCCAGCCAAACCCATTGGAAGCTACTGGCCTTGTGGCGACAGAATAATACTCACCGATGACCTGCGGCGTGATACAACAGACGTGATCCTGAGTTATCAACGTCTCGATAGCCAGACGAGCCTGGGTACTTTGCTCGGCGAGGGCGTCGTCGACGCGAAGCAAGATGTTGGTGTCGAGCAGATAGGTCGCCATCAGTCGTAGATATTCTCCCTACGCCATGCCTCTTCGGGTAAGCCGACTCCTTCGGTTTTGGTCGCCATCCAGGCTCGAAAATCAGCCAGTCGTTCGTCTCGGGTAAGGTTGCACCACGCCGGACCCCATTCATCCGCCGGCGCGTTTTGTGCCGATTCAACGAGTTCCATGACACCGGCAGCAATGTGTTGTTGCTGTTCTTCAGGCATGTCCTCCAGGGAAAGGAGTGCGTCGATCGCTTCTCTGAGACGTTGTGTCATGACCTTAGACCATTTTTTCTGGCTGCCGAACTTGTACGCTTGTTCAGTGCACCGAGTTGCCGCAGTGCCGATGCGGTATGTGCGTAAGTCCAGGACCCGCTTGTGCATGTGCAGGTCGCTACCTCAGCAACGGTTTCAAAAACCGCCCGGTCTGGCTCGCCTCGACGCCGGCCACGTCCTCCGGCCGGCCCGTCGCCAGTACCTGCCCGCCCTTATGCCCTCCTTCCGGACCCATGTCGATGATCCAGTCCGCTGTCTTGATCACCTCCAGGTTGTGCTCGATGACGACTACGCTGTGGCCGGCGTCGACGAGCCGATTCAGCGAATCCAGCAATCGGTCGATATCGGCGAAGTGCAGCCCGGTCGTGGGTTCGTCGAGGATGTAGAGGAGGTGCTGGCCGCGCTTCATCTTGCTGAGTTCGCCGGCGAGCTTGACGCGTTGCGCCTCGCCGCCGGAGAGGATGGGGGCGGGATGGCCGATCTTCAGGTAGCCCAACCCGAGGTCGTTTAACACCTCGAGCTTCCGCGCGATGGCCTTCTGGCCGGCGAAGAAGGCGACACCGTCCTCGATGGACATATCGAGCACGTCCGCGATGCTTTTGCCGTTCCACAGGATTTCCAGCGTGTGGGCGTCGTAGCGGGCGCCCTTGCACGTGGGGCACTGTACCTCCACGTCGGGCATGAAGGAGAGCTTCGTTGTGATCGACCCCTCGCCGGCGCATTGTTCGCAGCGACCGCCTTTCACGTTGAAGCTGAATCGGGAGGCCGTATAGCCACGCTTCTTTGCCTTGTCGACCGTGGCGAAGAGCTTGCGGATGTGGTCGTAGATGCCGATGTAGGTGGCCGGATTGCTGCGGGATGAGCGCCCGATGGGGCTCTGGTCGATGTGGATCACCCCCGAAATAGCCTCGTGCCCCTCGATGCGGTCGTGATCGCCCGGCAGCACGCGGCTGTCCTGCAGTTCGGCGATGAGGCGTTTGTAGAGCGTCTCGTGCAGGAACGAACTCTTGCCCGACCCCGACGCCCCGGTGAGGCAGGTGAAGACGCCGAGCGGCACGGCGAGGTCCACGTTCTGGAGGTTGTTGTGCCGGCATCCGAACACCGCTACCCAGCGTTTCGGCGTCCGCCGCTTTTTCGGGAGGGCGATCGAGCGCCGGCCGGTGAGGTACGCGCCCGTCAGCGACGCCTCGTTTGCCATCAGGGCGTCGGGCGTGCCGGTCGCGACGACCTGCCCGCCGTGCACGCCCGGACCGGGGCCGATCTCGATGCAATAATCCGCCGCGCGGATGGTGTCTTCGTCGTGCTCGACGACCAGCACGGTATTCCCGATGTCGACGAGCTTGCGGATTGTCGCGATCATCCGCGCATTGTCTTTCGGGTGGAGCCCGATGCTCGGCTCGTCGAGCACGTACAGCATCCCCATGAGCCCGCTGCCGATCTGGGTCGACAGCCGGATGCGCTGCGACTCGCCGCCGGAGAGCGTGCCGGCGCGCCGGTCCAGGCTCAGGTAGTCGAGCCCGATTTCGGTGAGCAACGCGAGCCGGCCGGTGACTTCCCGCAGTAGCACGGACGCTACTTCCTGTTTATCCGGCGGGGCGTCTACTTCCTGGAGGAATGTGAGCAACTCGCCGAAGTGCATCCGGCAGATCGCCGGCAGGCTTTTTCCGTTTACGGCGACCAGCTCGCGGGTCCGCTTCAACCGACCGCCCTTGCAATCCGGGCAGTCGTACTCCACCATGATCTTGTCTAGGAAGTCCTCGGTCCAGGTATTGGCCTCTCCCTGCTTGCGGTACCAGTGGTAGTGGCGCTCGATGTCGTTGATGAACCCGTGGAAGGCCATTTCGCGGCCGGCGTAGTGCTGACCCACCTTGGCTTCCGGGGGGACCTCGATGACGAGCGGCGCTTCGGCCCGCCCGTAGTACAGCAGCTGGACGATAGCTTCGGGCAGTTCGCCGAACGGGGTATCCAGCGAAAAATCGTGCCGGCGAGAGAGCGTATAGAGGATGCGGCCGGTCCAGTTTCCCGGGTTGTACTCGCGGCTCACGATGGCGCCGTCGCGCAGCGAGCGCGTGGGGTCGGGCACCAGGAGCTGTTTGTGGACGCGCTTCCCCGTCCCGAGTCCGCCGCACGTGGGGCAGGCGCCGGCAGGGTCGTTGAAGGTGAACTCGCCGTGGTGCAGATCCAGGCTCACGATGCGGTGGGCGTCGCACCCGAAATCCGCCTCGAACCGCTGCCTGTGGGCCGCTTCCACGGATCCGACGATGTGGAAAGACAGCAGCCCATCCCCCAACTCGCGTGCGTCGTTCAGCGAAGCGACAATCTCCCGCTCGATGCCGGGCTCGACGACAAAGGTATCGGCCACGGCCTCGATGCGGTGATCGCCTTCGTCGTCCAACCGAAACGCGGATCCCAGATCCACGAGGTCGCCGTCCACGCGGGCCCTGCGGTAGCCGTGCCGGCGGATCTGATCGAGGAGCCAGTTCCAGTCCTCGCCCCACACCTTCCAGACCGGCACACGGACTTCCACCTCCGTTCCCGCCGGCAGCGCCAGGATGTGTTCGGCCATGCGGTGTGGCGTCATCGCCGGGATGGCAGCCTCGCACCACGGGCAATGCGCCTGCCCCAGGCTGGCGTACAGCATCCGGAGGTAATCCTGGATGTCGGTCATCGTGCCCACCGTGCTGCGCGGATTTCGGCCTACCGTTTTCTGGTCGATGGAGACGACCGGCGAAAGCCCGTTGACGAAATCGACGTCCGGCTTCTTGAGCTGCGACACGAAGCGTTTGGCGTAGCTGCTCATCGACGCGAGTAGCCGGCGCTGCCCCTCGGCATACACCGTCTCGAACGCGAGCGACGACTTGCCGGAGCCGCTCACGCCGGTGACCACCACGAGCTTATCGCGCGGGATGTCGACGGAAACGTTTTGCAGGTTGTTCTCGCGCGCGCCGCGCACCTCGATGGCGACGCGGGGCGCGGCCGGTTCAGATGGCGGCATCGATGAAGTAGGCGGGTTCTTCGAGGTGGACGCGGCTCTTGCTGGTGAGGAGCAGGTCCGCCGCCAGTTTTTCGAGTCGACCGCTTTCCGCGAGCCACTCGCACGCGCCCTCCAGATGCCAGGGATAGAGCTGGGAATACGCGAAATGGTCGGCCAGTTCGGAAAGCGGCACGGCCCGCCGTTGCCGGCGGAGGTACGTCAGCACGGGGGCCAGATTGGCCTCCGCATGATCGGCCATCCAGGCCGTGCCGGCCCGCAGGGCGGTTTCCACCCCTTCTCGGGACGGTCCGTTCGTCAACAACGCCGTGTAAACTTCGGCGAAGAGCGCCGGCGCGAGGTCCAGCGCGCGGTAGATCGCCTGCGTCTCACAGATTTCGCCGTGCTGCACCACGTGGACGGCCGCCAGCGCATGCGCCGTCTCGATCGCGCTCTGCCACGCGAGGTTGACGTCCTGTTTGATATCCAGCAGCCGGCGCGTGTGGCGCAGCCCGTGCGCCACCCAGCCGGTCGCGATCAGGACTTCATTGACCTGATCCCGCTCCGCCACGCTGTTCGCGTCCTCGAACCAGCGCGTCAGGCTCTCGTCGGCGCTGTAGAGCAGCGTGCGGCGGGCGAAAAAGTTATACGAGAACGCCGTCCGGGCCGACCCTTCGACCATCTTCTTGAAGCGGGAACGCGGGATCATCTCGGCCCACAGGTTCACGTCCTGCTCGACGAGCGTGCGCCAGATTCGGTGCTCTTCGCCGTCGCTGCGCCGGCGATACGTCACGCCGTCGGCCTCCACGATCCACAACCCGATCCCGTCCTTGCGCCATACCGTATCCGCGTTGAGCGAACCGACCTGCACGACCGCCAGAATCCAGCGGTCCTCTTTTAACCGTTCGATAAACGCGGCCAGCGCTTCCTGGTACTGGCGCAGTTTGCTTGGCGTGTCCTTTTCCATGATGGCGTTGATGGCTCGAGGAAGAATTCAAGGCATAAAGATACAATAGGGGTGTGACACCGCCATGGCATCGGCGAATTCGCACCTGCGGGCGCGGGGTCGGCACCGGTCGATTCGTCGTGCTGGGGATCCTGCCCACATACCTTGCGCCGCAGCGGCGAGGGCCTGCGCGGCCGAGACGTGTCGCCATAAAAAAAGAGGATGCGCGCGCGATGCGGCATCCTCTTAGAGCGTCGGGGCCGGGGTTGCGATCTGGCTACGCTCGTCCGAGCATCCCGCGGAGGATGTCGAGGTTCGCCTTCAGCGCCTCGAGGGGCGGGAAGGCTTCCTGTTCGTATTCGATGATGTAGAACTCCGTGCCGGCGACCGTCTGGTAGAGCGGGATGATCGTGCTCCAATCGAGCTCGTCCGCGCCGAGGAAGGCGTCCGGGTGAGCGTTGGAGAAGGGCTTGACGTGGGTGGTGACCGTCCGGCCGGCGTTGCGTTTCAGCAGCTCGATCACATCGACGCCCTCGACGTGCGAGGCGTTGCCGGTGTCGAGCTGAAGGATGACGTCGGGCTCGGTGTTGTCGGCGAAGATGTTCCACATGTACTCGCCGTCGAACCGGTCGAAGATCTCGGCGTGGTTGTGGAATCCGGTGCGCATGCCGTGCGGGCGGAGGCTTTCGGCGATCTTGTTGTAGCGTTCGCAGGTCCGGAGGAGTGCGTCTTTCGTTTCGTACGACTCCTTCTTCATCGAGCGAACGATGAGGTTGCGGTTGCCGAGTGTGTTGTTGAAGTCGACCGTCTTCTGCAGCTCGTCGCCTTCCAGCGTCTCGATGTAGATGTGCGTGCCGCAGGCCTGGAGGCCGTTGTCGTCGAGCAGCTTGCGCCACTGGGCGGCGTCGAGGCCGTGGTAGTCGGCGAACTCGACGGCTTCGTAGCCCATGCCGGCCAGCGCCTCGATGGTCGCCGGCACGTTTTCGTCCAGCAGCTTGCGCACGCAGTAGAGCTGGGTGCCGATCGGCATGACGCGCGTTTCGCCGAATACCTTCGCGGAGGCCGCGGCGCTCGGCGGGTTGGCGGCCTCACCCTGGCAGCCTATCATCCCCGGCAGGGCCACTGCGGCGAGCGCGCCGCCGGAGTAGGTTAGAAAACGGCGACGCGAAAGTTCTTGCTGAAAGCGGTCGGACATGGCGGATTCCTCGTGCGAGGCACTCGTGAACGGGTTGGGGGCGCTCCAATATGCGAACGCGGAGCCCACAGGCGCAACGCCGTTCTTCAGTTGCGCCGCTCAGGCGTGCACCGTATCCGCGATCCACCGATCAATCGCCGCCCGGAAACCGCGCGTGGAGGCCTCGGGATCGGGCGCGTTGGTGACGGCCGTCATCACGGCCACCCCGTGGGCTCCGGCCTCGAGCACGTCGCGCACGCGGTCGACCGTGATGCCGGCGATGGCGATGACCGGAATCCGAACCCGGGCGCAGACGTCGGCCAGCCCGTCCAGACCCCGCAGGCTCGCGGGGTTGTCCTTCGACTGCGTGGGGAAGACCGGGCCGAAGCCGATGTAGCTGGCGCCGGCCTCCTCCGCCTCCAGCGCCTGCCGCGTCGTGTTCGCCGTGGCCCCGATGATCGCGGCGTCGCCGAGGATGCGGCGTACGAGGCCCACCGGCAGGTCGGTCTGGCCCACATGCACGCCGGCAGCTTCCGTGGCCAGAAACAGCTCGATATGGTCGTCGATGAGCAGCGGGACGCCGGCCTCGCGGCAGACCTCGGCCGTGCGCGACGCGCTGTAGAGCTTATGGCGGATCCCACCGGTCTTTTGCCGGAACTGGATGGTATCCGCCCCGCCGGCGATGGCCCGCCGCGCAAGCTCCTCGTGCGGGAATCGCTGCTGGAAGAAAAAATCGGTCAGGATGTGGAGGCGTCCGACGGTCATGGAAATCGTTGCTATAATCGGCCGCAAGCGTGATATTGCGGGCAAAAGGAATGAGGATCAAGGAATAAGGATCAAGGATTTGGGATCAAGGATCAAGGAGTTCGGGATCAAGGAGTTCGGATACTTACGATCCCCAACGATCAGGATCCAGTATCTCGCGACGATTATCCCGCATCTTG
>JAWKNW010000048.1 GCA_041391505.1 Rhodothermales bacterium | reverse complement strand
CGATGCGGTATGCGGCAGCGGACCTCTGCGCAAACCTGTAACCTGCAAACCTGAAACCGCCACCACATCCGATGGCATCGTACCGAGGGCGGGACTCGAACCCGCACGAGGGTTGCCCCTCAACGGATTTTAAGTCCGTTGCGTCTACCATTTCGCCACCCCGGCAAGGAACGGTTAATCGCGGATCGGGAAGCGTCGATGATTAGGAGACGATGAGAAAGGGACCGCCCCCCGACCACTCGCCCGCGATCGGCGTTAAAACTACCCCAATTTCCCGCATCGCGCAACGCTTCGCGAGAAACGCAACCGCGGGGAGGGAAACATAAAATGCGGGAATCGACTCTCAACACCCCCCTGAACTCCCCTCCCGACATGAAACATACGCCGGCTGACGCCTCGGCCCGGCTCCGCGCCCTCGCGCGAGCGTGGGTGCACCGCGCCTACAGCCCCTTTTCGCATCGACCGGACGCCGCCATCCTCCTCCTCGGCGACGGCGCCTGGGTGCCCGGCGTACGCGTCGAAAGCGCCTCGTATTCCCTCGAAATCCCGTCGGTGCAGAACGCGATCTCGACCGCCGTGGCCCTCGGCCGGCGCGACATCGTCGCCCTCGCCATGAGCCGGCCCATCACGCCGGAAGACGCGGCCTACCTCGGTACGCTCCCGGAAATCGCGCTCGCGCAGGTGGATGAAGCGCTCTTCGCCGCCACCGGCCCCCTCCCGCAGGTCGCGCCCGAACCGTTGTCTCCGTACCTCGATGCCGACACGCCGGCAACATCCGAGGAAGGCCTCGGCATCGCGCGTCGGCTCGCGGCGCGCGCCTATGTGCCGGAATCCGACTTCCCCGTCGCCTGCGTGATCGAGACGGGCACGGGCCTGCTCGTGCCGGGGGTCAACGTCGAACACCCGACCTGGTCGCGCATTCTATGCGCCGAGCGGAACGCGCTGGGGACGCTGGTTACCTACGGCATCCAGGACCCTGAGACCATGTACCTCACCTGCACGCGCGAGCCGGGATGCACGCCATGCGGCGCCTGCCGGCAACTGCTGGCGGAACTAACGCCTGAGGCTACGCTTTGGATGGACTCATCCATACCGGGAGGACGTGCCGCTCACCCCTACGAGCTCCTGCCCGAGTTCTTCACCGGCGCTACCCTCTTTCGAACGCCCAATCCCCGCGACACCGCCTGACGCTGTATGATACCTCTCCAGTTGCTCATTTTTGTGATCGGATTGGTAATACTGTATTTCGGCGCGGAGTGGCTCGTAAAAGGCGCCGCCGGCCTGGCCATTCGGTACGGCATACGCCCCATGGTCGTGGGCATCACGGTGGTGGCGCTGGCCACGTCGATGCCCGAGTTCGTCGTCAATTTCCTCGCGGCGCTCGATGGCGAGGACAGCCTGGCCCTGGGCAACGTGGTGGGGTCCAACATCGCCAACATCGGGCTGATTCTCGGCATCAGCGCGCTCGTTCTCCCGCTCGCGGTATCCTCGACGACGCTCCGCAACGAGTACCCGATGATGATGGGCGTCGCGCTGCTCTTTTACCTCCTGTCGCTGGATGGCACCATCAGCCGGATCGACGGCGGCATCCTGATCACCGGACTCGCCGCCTTTTTTATCTATGTGATCCGCGACACCCGCAAACATGCCGCCCTGGTGACCCGCGCCGTTGAGGGTGAAGAGGACGAACTCGCCGGCTCCGGCGACCCGATCTGGAAACAGGCCCTGTACATCGCCGCCGGCGTGGCCGCGCTGGCCGGCGGGGCACAGCTCATGGTCAAGGCCGCCGTCACCATCGCGGAATTTTTGGGCATCTCCCCCATCGTCATCGGCCTCACCGTGGTGGCCATCGGGACCAGCCTCCCCGAACTGGCCGCGTCCATCGCCAGTGCCCTGAAAAAAGACGCCGACATGTCCGTCGGCAACGTCCTCGGGAGCAATCTGCTCAACATCCTGTTCGTTATAGGCATGGTGTCGCTGATCCGTCCGCTCCACGTGGATACGGAATCGCTCCATATCCATTTCCCCGTGATGCTCGGTTTCAGCCTGCTGCTGCTCCCGCTCGCATGGACGCGGTTCCAGATATCCCGTCTCGAGGGGGCCCTGCTGCTGGCCGGGTTTGCGGGATACATCGTCTATCTCGTCCTCCCGTATGTCGGTTGATCGGTCGTGCGCGTGATCCTGCATCTTCTTTCCGGATCATCGCGTTCAATGCGACACCGCTCATCGAACGAATCTCGCCGCGCCGCATGTCGCTGACCTTCGGGCTCACACCGCTCCTGCTCATTCCCGCGCTGCTGGTGGCCATCGCGCTGGCTGTCTGGGTGTACCGCAACACAGTACCCGAACTCCCCACGGGGAAGCGCCTGCTGCTCACCGCCCTGCGCGCCGGCGCGCTGATGCTCGTCCTCTTCCTTCTCTTCGAACCGATCCTCGAACGCCGCACCCGGATCGAACAGCGCCCCGTTCTGGCCGTGCTCGTCGACAACAGCCAGAGCCTGTTGCTCACGGACATGCAGGGCGACTCCATCACGCAAGACGCCGGCTCGGACGTCCGCGCGGCCGTCCGCACCGTCCTCGGCAACGACTACCCCGGCGAAGTCGCCCTCTACCAGTTCGACGACGCGCTCAAACCCCGCCCTTCCGACCGGCCGGACGAAGCCGACTCGATCGGATTCACGGGCGAACGCACCAACGTCTCCGCGGCGCTGGAGCAGGTGCGCGAGGAGCTCAGCAACGAGAACCTGCAGGGCGTGGTGCTCATCTCCGACGGCCAGTACAACGCCGGCCGCAACCCGATTTATCTGGCCGAGCGGTATCCCGTGCCCATCCATACCGTGGTCATCGGCGACACTACGGCCCGGCGCGACCTCCAGATCCGGAGCGTCACGACGAACGAAATCGCGTTCGTGGGCGACGAACTGCCGGTGCGGGTCGGGCTTCGGGTGGAGGATTACGCCGGCGAACGCGTCCAGGTCGCGCTGCTCGAAAACGGCGCCCGCCTGGCCGGCGAAACCGTCGACCTGCCGGCCGGGACCGTCGAGATCCCCATCGACCTGTCCTTCATCCCCGAACAGGAAGGCTACCGCCGCTACACCGTCACCGTCACCCGCCTGGAGGGCGAAGCGACGTATCGCAATAACAGCGAAACGGTCACCGTGCGCGTGCTCCGCAACAAGCGGCAGGTGCTGCTCGTCGCCGCCGGCCCCGACCCCGACGTCGCGGCCGTCCGCCAGCTGCTCGAGACCAACGCCAACACCGAGATCACGTCGGTCGTCCAGAAAGGCGCCGGCTCGCTCTACGGCCAGCCCGACCTCGACAGCCTGGCTGCGTATGACGCCATGATCTTTGTCGGCTTCCCCGGCCGCAACGCCGACGCGGCCCTCGTCCAGCGCCTCGCGGACGCGGCACGCGGCGGGGTGCCGGTGTTCTTCATCCTGGGCCGGCAGACGGACCTCCGCCGGCTCAAGGACAGTTTTTCGGACGTGCTGCCCATCCAGCTGCAAACCATCCGGCAAAACGTCGTCGAATCGGCATTCGTCCCCACGCCGGCCGGCCTGCAGCATCCCGTGCTAGAAGCCTTCGCCGCCGATCCCGGCCTGTGGAAACAGCTCCCGCCGCTCGTCATGAACGACTCGCGCTGGCAGCCCTGGCCGGATAGCCGCGTCCTCGCCGTCAACGAAGTGCGCGGTGTCCGCCTGGACGACCCGCTCCTCACCATCCGGCACCGCGACGGCCATCGATCCGCGGCGCTGCTCGCCTCCGGCATCTGGCGCTGGAAAAACGTGCCCGAGGACCTGAGCGCGCCGGGCGAAGCCTGGGCCACGCTTTTTACGAACATCCTCCAGTGGATCACCACGAAGGAAGACGACCGGCCGGTGCGGGTCGCCCCCATCGAACAACTGTTCTCCGGGGGGGAATCCGTCACCTTCAACGGGCAGGTCTACGACGAAAGCCTCAACCCCATCGACGGCGCGGAGGTCGAGCTCGAAGTGACGGCGGCCAACGGCGTCCGCTACCCCTACACCCTGGAAGGCCTGGGCAACGGCCGCTACGCACTCGCCGTCGGCGCGCTCCCGGAGGGCAGCTATCGCTACCGCGCCGTGGCGAACCGCAACGGGCTGGAGCTGGGCGAGGACCAGGGGTCGTTCGCCGTCGGGTCGCTCACCCTCGAATTCAAGGAAACTACCGCAAACGCCCCGCTTTTGCGGCAGATAGCGGCCCGTTCAGGAGGGAACTTTTTGGATCCTGTAAACCTGAATGGCTTGCCCGACCTCTTGCTTCAGTCCGGTCGATTTGTGTCGACCTTTACAGAGGAACGGCAGGAGGAAGCGCTGCGACGCATGTATCTGTTTTTCGCGATCGTGGTAACCCTCCTCACGGCAGAATGGCTGATTCGTAAACGGAGCGGGTTGGTATGACGGACTCGGATTCATCGCCTCAATCGGGCGCATCGGTACGCGGCAACACGGCCCACCTGGCCATGATCCGCGAGGCCATTTCGGTCTACCGAGCCGGCAATACCGGCATCCCCTACGACACCCTGATCGATTTCGCCCAGCCCGTCCTCGACCATTATCACCTCGACCTGACGCATTGCCGCACGGCCGCGGTCGACGCCGGCAACGCCGGCGACATGGCGCTGCTGATCGACGTCCTCGAATCGGCGATGATCTTCTGGTCGTTCTTTTCGGCAGAAGCGGCGGGCGAGTCCGCCTCGTACGAGCAACTCAAAACGAGCATGCTCGGGCCGGAGCCCGACATGGCGGATGACCTCCGGTTCGACCAGCTTTTCCACGCCCTGCGCGAGGCCTTCGAGGAACTCGACGGCGCCGCCGCCGGCGTGCTCGCGTGGCAGCCGCCCCCCGGATTCTCCGAACCCTCCCCGGCCGACCTCTTCGAGGACAACCTGTTCTACGAGGAAGACGGCCCCGACCAGCCCGAATCGTTCGCGCTCTTCGCGCATCCCCTCTACGAAAACCCCGACCACCTGGCCGACCCCGATGCGATCGAACGCATCACGCAACTGGCCAGCGCGTACTGGGATCTCGCGCGGCTGAGCAACGAAGAGCGCGCCCCGGCGCTCGACGCCATGCTGGATCAATTCGCCCGGACGCCGGCCGAGCGCAAACGCCTAAAACAGGAGGCGCGTCAGATGCTCCAGCGGTATCAGGAGCTGTTTCCCGGATGAGGCGCCTTCCCGGCATCCCCATCCTCGTTCGCGCCCGCATTCGTACCCTCATACCATGTCCGAACTGCAAACCCTTCTCCAGGACCCCACCACCTTCAGCGCGTTTCTCGTCGGCACACGCCGGCATCTGCATCAATACCCCGAGGTCGGATTCCAAGAATTCGAGACCAGCCGGTACATTCGCGACACCCTGTCCGCCCACGGGCTCGACGCAGTAACCTCCATCGCCACGACCGGACTCTACGTCGACATCGTCGGCGCTCTGCCCGGCCCGAAAATCGGCTACCGAGCGGATATCGACGCGCTGCCGATCCAGGACGCCAAACAAAAACCGTATGCGTCGCGCCACGCCGGCGTGGCCCATCTGTGCGGGCACGATGTCCACACGACCGTCGCGATCGGCATCGCGCTGTGGCTCAACGAACGGCGCGACGACATGCGCGGCACGGTGCGCGTGTTTTTCCAGCCGAACGAGGAAGGCGCCCCGTCGGGCGCCCCGGTGATGATCCAGGATGGCGTGCTCGACGGACTCGAAGCCGCCTATGCGCTGCACGCCGACCCTACCCTGGCCTCGGGTAAAATCGGGCTCATCAAGGGCCCGATGACGGCCTCGTCCGTCCGGTTTCACGTGGAGATCTCCAGCCCCAGCACCGGCCATTCGGCCCGCCCTCACGAGACCGCCGACACGATCTGGATCGCCACCCAGATCCTGAATCTCTATTACCAGTTGACGGGACGCGTGTCCGATTCGCGGGATGCGACGGTGCTGACAGCCTGCCGCATCCATGCCGGCGACGCCTACAACGTCATCCCCAACTACATCGAGTTCGGCGGGACGCTGCGGTCCACGAGCATCGAAACGAGCGAGCGCATCCGGCTCCAGATGCTCCATGCGGCCGAGGAAATCGCCGCGCGCTACGGCGCCGCGGCGCGCGTCACGTTCGACGAAGGCGTCCCTCCCGTCATCAACGACGGCCGGCTCGTCGATCTGATCGCCCGGTCCATCCGCGAACACGCCGGCGAGCAGGTCATCTACCAGATCCCCCGCCCCAGCATGGGCGCCGAGGACTTCGCCAACTACCAGCGCCACATCCCCGGCGCGATGGTCCGCCTCGGCACCTCGTGCAACGCCGCCACTTCCTACCCGCTTCACGACGCCCATTTCGACGTCGACGAATCGGCCATGCCGTTCGCCATCGAAACCCTCGGCAACGTCCTGCTGGATCATCTGCGCTACGAACCGCTGAAACGGTAAGCGGGAATCAGGACCCGGGTGCGAGGGTCGTAAGCACGATTTCTCGAACAGCACGTTATGCGCGCCCACTCCGGCGTGTCTGGTAGGAGTAGATCCTTCCTCAACCCGGAGTGGCCATGCCGCATCTGATGTTGCTCCTCATCCTCCTCCTCGCCGGCGCGCCGCCGGCAGCCGTCCCGTCGTGGCGCGAAACGTTTGCGGACGGCGACCTTCGTCGCGACCCGGCGTGGACGGGCGACACGACCCGCTGGATGCTGGCGCCGGCGGGGGCGGACTGGATGCTCCTCAGCGCAGGACCGGAGGCGTCGGACACCCTCGCGCTCGAAACCGCGTCGACCGCGGCCTACGGCGCCTGGACCATCTCGGCCGGTTATGCCGGCGGCCCGCTCAGCAATTTCAACCTGTCGCGGATATACCTGATGGCGGAGGCCGGCGGCGCGCTGGATGAAGCCTCCAGCTACTTCATCCAGATCGGCAGCAACGACCATGACGTCCGCCTCTACCGCGCGGCATCGGGAATCCGGACGCTGCTGGGACAAAGCGCGCCGGACTACCTCGACGGCGACACGGCCCGGCTCGCGCTCCGGGTGGAGCGGCGGCGCGGCGCCGGCTGGCAGGTGTTCGACGGCGGCGTCCTGCTGTTCGAGGCCCCCGACGCCGGCGACGTGCCAGCGGCACGCTTCGGGCTCTGGGTGAAGCACACCCGCGCCCGGGGCGGCGACTTCTTCTTCGACGACATCGCCGTCGAGGGCGATGCCGGACCGCCTCCGCCGCCCGCACTGGAGCCCGGCGCCCTCGTCATCAACGAGATCCACTTCGCCCCGACGCCGTCCGCGGGCGAGTTTGTCGAGCTCTACAACCGATCCGCCCGGCCGATCAACCTGCGCGGCCTCACCCTGGCCGACGATCGGGACGAGCCGGCGCTCATTGCGCTGAACGACCTGTGGATCGAGCCGGATGCCTACCGCGTCCTCGTCCGCGACTCCGTCGTGTTTCGCGACCGATATCCCGGCGTCCCGGCCGTGACGATGCCGGACTGGCCGTCGCTCAACAACGACGCGGATGTCGTCACGCTGTACGCCGGAGCGACGCCCATCGACGCGGTCGCCTACGAGGCCGGCTGGGGGCTGCCGGGCGTCTCGCTGGAGCGGCGCGATCCGGGGGGGCCGGCCTGGCTCCCGGGCAACTGGGGCGCCTCCGTCGATCCCGACGGCGCGACGCCCGGCCGGCGGAACAGCCGCTTCGAACCGGACCGCACCGCCCCCGCCCTGCTGCTGGCCGAGTGGGACGCGGAGGAGCAGGTCACGACCTACTGGAGCGAACCCGTCGCGGTGGCCTCGGTGTCGAGCGATCGGTTCCGGATCGGTCCGGCCTCCCCGCAGCGGCTGGCGTTCATCGGGCCGGACGTCATCCGGCTGGTGTTCACCGGCCCGCCGGCAGGCGATAGGCTTCGCGTCTCCAGGGTGACGGATCTGACCGGGAACGACACCGGCGACCTGGACGCCCCGCTCGCCCGTGCGCCCGCGCCCGGAGAACTCGCCCTCAATGAAATCCTCTACGAGCCGCGCGCGGACCCCTTCGACAACCGGGCCGATCAGCCCGAATATGCCGAGATCGTGAATCGATCAAGCGACTGGCTCAGCCTGCGCCGGATCGAACTGGCCGGCCCCGAGGACGAACAGGGTGCGGCGGACACCCTGCGTCACGAAGCCCCGCCGACGGCGCTCGCGCCCGGCGCCCTGGCGATCTGGTATGCGGGCCGCGAAGGCGATCTCGCCGGCGCCTTCCCCTCCCTGCCGGCTCCTCACCTCGCGCCGCGCCTCTCGGTCGACGCCGCCACGCTGGGTTTCGGCAACAGCGGCGACACGATCCGCTTGCTGGCGGACGGTGCGCTGATCGATGCGGTGACGTACCGGCCCGACTGGCACTATCCGCTCCTGGCCGAGACGCGGGGTATCGCGCTCGAACGCCGGTGGCGCGATGCGCCGAACGACCTCGCGGCCTCGTGGTCGAGCTCCGTCGATCCGGAAGGCGGAACGCCCGGCCGGCCCAATTCGATCGCGCAGGAGCAGGCATCCGGATCGCCGCCGGCCGAGGGCCTCACGGTCGCGCCGTCCCCCTTTTCCCCGGACGGCGACGGCCACGACGATGCCGCGCTGCTGCGGGTCGCCTCGCTCGAGGCGCCGGCCGTCGTCCGGGCCCGCATCTTCGACAGCGAGGGCAACGCCGTGCGCCGGCTGGACACCGCGCGCCTCGCTGGCTTCGACACCACGCTGGCCTGGGACGGACGCGACGACGCCGGCGAGGTCGTGCGCATCGGGCTGTATATCGCCCTGGTGGACGTTTTTTATGCCGACCGCCGCGCCGGCCGCACGTACAAGGCGCCCGTCATCGTTGCGCGGCCGCTGGGAAAATGAGGAGATCGGCCGGAATCCCTGTCCCCCATTCCGCATCCTGCCTCACGCATCCCGCCTCCCCCACTCAAGGAAAAGCCGCCGCCGCCGATAATGGGGTCGTACCGTGCCGCGGCGTGGTGCGCTTGTTCTTTTCAGTCCTGGCACTGGTAACGGTTTGACATGCCCGATTGAAGCGGGCGAGGGGTCTTCGGATCCGTTTGCCGGGGAACTGCCCCACCAAGGTTTCGTTGGATCAGCAGCTACCCCAGACGACATCCTGAAGGATAGCCTCTCAACGCCCGAGTAGACGCATTACGGTACGGCAATCATATGCACGAGACGGAAACGCTGGCGCGGCCTGACGCTCCTGTTTCATTGAGCCCCCGAGCCGCTGAGGAGATCAAGAAGATCATCTCCACCAAAGAAATCCCGGATGGCTTCGGCCTGCGGATCGGCGTCCGCGGCGGGGGGTGTTCCGGGATGAGTTATGTCCTCGGATTCGATAAGAAACGCGAGCACGATCTGTCATTCGCGCACGAAGACATCGTGATCTACATCGACAAACGACAGGGCCTGTACCTGTTCGGAACGACGGTGGACTATCACGACGGCCTGAGCGCGCGCGGGTTTACGTTTAATAACCCGAATGCCACGTCGACCTGCGGTTGTGGCTCCAGTTTTGCTGCATAGTTCGGCCCGTTGAGCCGGCTTTCTCTGAGCAGTCCTCTTTCCGGATTCCATCGCGCGTGCCGGGCCTCGTGTCCGCGCCCGTATCTTCGGAACCCCCGTTCGTGGCGAGGAACTGCGCATGCAGGCTTCGGTTTACATACCAGACCTTTCTTGGCGAACGCGCCGGATCCATGCATGGCATGACCGGATCCAGCGCGTCCTTTGTACGAGGACGGCTACTAGCTTCCTGATTTTCCTAGATTCGACGGGATCCGCATACAAGTAACCGAGCGCCGGCCGTTCAACGGCCTCTATCGCTCAGAATGTGTAAGGCATGGAAGGGAATTTCTCAAACCGCGTTCGCGACGTCATCTCCTACAGCAGAGAAGAAGCGATTCGGCTCGGGCACGATTATATCGGCACCGAGCATCTTCTGCTCGGCATCATTCGGGAGGGCGAAGGTATTGCGGTCAAGATTCTGCGCAATCTTGGGTGCGACCTGTTCAAACTCAAAAAAGCCATAGAGGACACCGTCCGCAGCACGGGCGGTACGCTGACGGTGGGCAACATCCCGCTTACCAAGCAGGCTGAAAAAGTATTAAAGATTACGTACCTGGAAGCCAAACTCTACAAGAGCGACGTCATTGGAACGGAACACCTCTTGCTGAGCCTCCTGAGGGACGATGAAAACATCGCCGCCCAGATTTTGCAACAGGGCTTCTCGATCACGTACGATGCCGTACGCGCTGAGCTCGACTCGATCATCAGCGGTAAAGCCTCGTCGTCTTCCGGAAGCCGATCAGGAGGCCTCTCGTCCTCCGGATACGGAAAAGAGCGTAGTAAAATGGAAAAGAGCAAAACACCTGTTCTCGACAACTTCGGCCGCGATCTGACCAAGCTGGCCGAAGAAAGCAAGCTCGACCCCATTGTCGGACGTGAGCGCGAAATCGAGCGCGTGGCTCAGGTGCTGAGCCGCCGCAAAAAGAACAACCCGGTGCTCATCGGTGAACCCGGCGTCGGCAAGACGGCGATCGCCGAGGGACTGGCCATGCGCATCATCCAGCGCAAGGTGAGCCGGGTGCTCTACGACAAGCGCATCGTCACGCTCGACCTGGCCGCCCTCGTGGCCGGCACGAAATATCGTGGCCAGTTCGAGGAGCGGATGAAAGCCGTCATGAACGAGCTCGAAAAGAGCCCGGACGTCATCCTCTTCATCGACGAGCTCCACACGATCGTCGGCGCCGGCGGCGCCTCGGGCAGCCTGGACGCCTCGAACATGTTCAAGCCGGCCCTCGCCCGCGGCGAGATCCAGTGCATCGGCGCGACGACCCTCGATGAGTACCGGCAGTACATCGAGAAGGACGGCGCGCTCGACCGCCGCTTCCAGAAAATCATCGTCGATCCTTCCACCCCGGAAGAGACCGTCCACATCCTGCACAACATCAAGGACAAGTACGAGGAGCACCACAACGTGCGCTACTCGGACGAAGCCATCGATCTGGCCGTGCAGCTGAGCGACCGGTATATCACCGACCGCTTCCTGCCGGACAAAGCGATCGACGTGATGGACGAAGCCGGCGCGCGCGTCCATCTCTCCAACATCCGGGTCCCGAAAGAAATCGTGACCATCGAGGAGCAGATCGAGAAGATCCGCGAGGAAAAGAACCGCGTCGTGAAGAGCCAGCGCTTCGAGGAAGCCGCCCGCCTGCGCGATACGGAGAAAAAACTCCAGGAAGAACTCGAAGAAGCGAAGCGGGAATGGGAGCGCAAGGCGGAAACCGAAGTCCACGACGTTTCCAAAAAGAGCATCGCGGAAGTCGTCGCCATGATGACCGGCATCCCGGTCGACAAGATCTCCGAGCCGGAAAGCGCCAAGCTCCTCAACATGGAGGAGGAGTTGAAAGCGCGCGTGATCGGGCAGGACGAGCCGATCACCAAGCTCTCCCGCGCCATCCGCCGCACCCGCGCCGGCCTCAAGGATCCCAAACGGCCCATCGGCTCGTTTATCTTCCTCGGCCCGACCGGCGTCGGTAAAACCGAACTCGCCAAGGTGCTCACCGAGTACCTGTTCGACTCCCAGGATTCGCTTATCCGGATCGACATGAGCGAGTACATGGAGAAGTTTTCGGTCAGCCGCCTGGTCGGCGCGCCTCCGGGATACGTCGGCTACGAGGAAGGCGGCCAGCTCACGGAAAAGGTCCGCCGCAAACCGTATTCGGTCGTCCTGCTCGACGAAATCGAGAAGGCGCACCCGGACGTGTTCAACATCCTGCTCCAGGTGCTCGATGACGGCATCCTGACCGACGGCCTCGGCCGGCGGGTCGACTTCCGGAACACGATCATCATCATGACCTCGAACATCGGGGCGCGGGATATCAAGAACCTGGGCAAGGGCATCGGCTTCGCGGCCTCGGATGCCGGCTCCGATTTCAACTACTCCGCGCTCAAGAGCACGGTCGAGGACGCCCTCAAGAAGGTGTTCAACCCCGAGTTCCTGAACCGCATCGACGACGTGATCGTCTTCCATCCGCTGGAGAAGCAGCACATCTATCGGATCATCGATCTGATGGCGAACGACCTCTTCCAGCGCGCCCGCGACGTGGGCATCGAAGTCGTGCTCGAACGGTCGGCGATGGACTTCATGGCCGAGAAAGGGTACGACGCCAAGTTCGGCGCCCGCCCGCTCCGCCGGTCCCTCCAGAAATACGTGGAAGATCCGATGGCCGAAGCGATCCTGGGCAACAACCTGGCCGCCGGCGACAAGATCTTGATCACCTACGATACGGAGAAGGACCCCGGCACCCTGTCGTTCGAGACCACGAAAGGCACGAAGCCGAAGGAGTCGCGCAGCACCAAGAAGGGCACGAAGGGCTCCAAGGACGAAAACACGGAAGAATCGCCTTCCAAAGCTGAGGAAAGCGCCGAATAACGCGATCCTACCAGAGGCGACGCGAACGGTCGTAGACTGCGTACTTCTGGAACGGATTGTCCGGCTCTTCCCGGATGAAGCCGCGCATCACGAGCGCGAGCAACACGCCGGCAACGAATCCGCCGATATGAGCGCCGTAGGCAACCCCGCCTACGGCGCTTTGATTTACGATCGAGCCCCATCCACTGATCAGTTGCATGGCGATCCACAACCCGATCGCCAGCACGGCCGGCACCGAGACGACGGTATAGAAAAACAGGGCGTGGACCTTGTTTCGGGGAAAGAGCACCATGTAGGCCCCCAGCACGCCCGAGATGGCGCCGGAGGCCCCCAGGTTGGGGATCACACTGGTAGGGTCCAGCAGGATCTGGGCGATCGTCGCCGCGACCCCGCATGCCAGGTAGAGCGCCAGAAACGGCAACGCGCCGAACCGGTGCTCGACGTTGTCCCCAAAAATCCACAGATACAGCATGTTGCCTCCGATATGCCCCAGGCCGCCATGCATGAACATGGCGGTCAGAATGGTCAGAAAGATCGGGAACGGACCGGGCGCCTGCGGGATGATGGCGTATTCGCCTCCGCCGGCGGGCACGGTCTGCGGCTGCACCAGATCCTGCCCCGTGACGATCTCATACGGGATCACGCTGTATCCATACGTGAAGGTCTCGTTCGCCCCGCAACCCTGCAGAAACACAAATACCGCGATGTTGGCGGCGAGGAGCGTCATGCTCACCCAGGCCGGCCCCTGAATCTTGCGATTGTCATCGCCAATGGGAAAAAGCATGCATTGTCTCGGGAAACACAGGTAAAAGCGAGGCGGACCCGCCGGGGGGTGCGGTACTTTTCCCGCCCCATTCACACAGAAGCCTTGCGCCTCGCGATCGTTCTTCCGTTCCTTTCGGCGCAAAACGGACGCACCGGGCGGCCACGGCACAGTTTACGTACATGATCCAGAAGATAGCAATTCTCGGGCTGGGGCTTATCGGAGGTTCGCTGAGTCTCGCCCTGCGAAAGCATCGGAGCGATTTGCATCTCACCGGCTTCGATACGCCGGCCGTGCTGGACGAGGCGCGTCGCCGCAACGTGGTCGATGTCGGCCTCGGTTCGCCTACCGAGGCGGTCGCCGATGCCGACCTGGTCGTGCTGGCGACACCCCTGGGGCCCCTGATGAGCCTGCTGGAGACCATCGCGCCGGCGCTGAAGCCCGGCGCCCTCGTCACCGATGTCGGCTCGGTGAAAGGCCCCGTCCTGGCCCGCGCCGGCGAGGTGTTGCCCGAACACTGCGTGTTCATCGGCGGCCATCCCATGGCCGGCTCGGAGAAAAACGGCGTGGCTCATGCCGATCCGTTCCTCTTCGAGAACGCCACCTACGTCCTCTGCCCGCCCGAGCCGATCTCGGAAACCGACATCGCGCGGGACTACCCCGATTTTCTCGCCGTTCTCGGTGCGACGGGTGCGCGGATCCTGGTGATGGACGCGGCCCGGCACGACCGGATCGCGGCGGCCGTCAGCCACCTGCCCCAGCTCCTGTCCGTCACCCTCATGAACTTTGTCGGCGATCTCCACGAGGACGATGGCGGCGTGCTGCGCCTCGCCGCCGGCGGATTTCGCGACATGACACGTATTGCTTCGTCCTCGTTCGACATGTGGCGGGACATTCTCGTCGCCAACGAGGGGCCGATCCTCGACATGCTCGGCGGCTTCGCCGCCGCCCTCCAGAAAACCCGAAACCGGGTCTTCAGCGAGGATATGGACGCCATGCGTCAGTTTTTCGCCGATGCCCGGGCCCGCCGCGACACGATCCCGAAGACGACCAAGGGCTTTTTGCATCCTCTGGCGGACGTGTACGTCTACGCCGAGGACAAACCCGGCTTCCTCTTTCATCTGACGCGCGTGCTCCACGAAGCCAGTGTCAACATCAAGGATCTGGAGCTGCTCAAGATCCGCGAGGGCATCGAGGGTGTATTCCGCATCGGCTTCGCCGATCAGCCGACGGCCGAGACGGCCATGGGCGCGCTGGGCCGGGCCGGCTACACGACCTTCCAGATGTAAATGAATTAACGCCCATATATCCTTAGTTATCAACGAGTTAATTCCCGAGGGCATTGATTATCGCGGCGTGGATATGTATAATCCATGTTTGCGTGCCGATCGGTGCGTTCGCCTGAAACGTAGAGGGCCGCTGCCCTACCTGATGCAGACAGAAGAGCTTCGTACAACGCCGCTCCATGCGGAGCACATCGCGCTCGGCGCCCGGATGATGCCGTTCGGCGGATTCGACATGCCCGTCCAGTACAGCGGCATCATCGATGAACACATGGCCGTTCGCGAGGCAGCCGGCCTGTTCGACGTCAGCCACATGGGCGAGGTGATGGTCACCGGCCCGGAAGCCCTGGCCTTCGTCCAGCACCTGGTCACGAACGACGCGAGCAAGCTGTACGACGGCCGCGCCATGTATGCCGCGATGTGCATGCCCGACGGCGGCATCGTGGACGACCTGATCGTCTACCGCCTCAACGAGGCGCGGTACCTGCTGGTGATCAATGCCTCCAACATCGAGAAGGATCTCCGCTGGATGCGGGAAAACAACCCGATGCAGGCGCAGATCACCGATATCTCAGATAAAACCGCGCTCCTGGCCATCCAGGGGCCGGCGGCGACGGGCATCGTGCGCCGGCTGATGCACGGCGCCCTGCCGGACATCGCGTATTACCACGCCGTCGAGCCGTCGCCGGACGATTTTCTCGGGCTCGAGGGCGTCATCCTCTCGCACACCGGCTATACCGGCGAGCCCGGTCTGGAGATTTACTGCCGTACCGAAGACGCCGTCACGATCTGGCGCGCCCTGCTCAAGGAAGGCGCGGCGGACGGCATCAAGCCGGCCGGGCTCGGCGCGCGCGACACCCTGCGGCTCGAATCCGGATACTGCCTCTACGGCAACGACATCGATGCGACGACGACGACGCTCGAAGCCGGCCTCGGCTGGATCACCAAGCTGGACAAGCCCGACTTTATCGGCGCGGAGGCGCTGCGCCGGCAGAAGGCCGCCGGCATCCCCCGCCGGCTGATAGGATTTGTGATGGAGGAACGGAGCGTCCCCCGTCACGGTTACCCTATTCTGAACGAACAGGGCGAAGAAATCGGTCTGGTCACGAGCGGCACGCAATCGCCGCTGCTCGGCGCCGGAATCGGTATGGGATATGTCGTCAACGATCCCGCGTATACGACGCCGGGAGCTGTCATCGCGGTCGCGGTGCGCGAAAAACCGCGCCGCGCCGTCGTCAAAAAGCCCCCATTCCATAAAAACTGATTGACTGGGTATGGCCGTAGGAAGTAAGCCAAAGCGAGCATCCAATCGCGGCGCATCGGCTCCCATCGTGGCGTACGAGCGCAAGCAGGAAGTGCTCGGCCTCATCATGATGGCGATCGCGTTCCTGGTTTTCCTGGCGCTCGCCTCGTACACACAGGCGGACGATCGCCTCGTCGCCGGCGGCGGGCTCTCCGATGCCATCGCCACGGATAACCGCGCCGTCAACTCGCTCGGCCTCGTGGGCGCCGCGCTGGCCTATGCGCTCATCCCCAATTTCCTGGGCTATCCGGTGATGGTCTGGACGATCCTGCTCTTCTCCTGGGGCTACCTGTTCTTTCGCGACCGCCCCTCCCTGTACCTGCCGATGTACACCACCCTCGGGATGCTGGGCACGTTCGAGCTTTCGACGCTCTTCGGATGGTTCGGCGTCAAGACCGGGGCGAACCTGCAGCATTTCAGCGGGGCGGTGGGGATCGGCATCGCGGACTGGCTCATTCGCGTCTTCGGGGGCGCGGGCAGCTTTTTCCTGATGGGCGTCTTTATCATGATCACGGCGATGCTCATCATCGACCGGGACCTCCAACGGTCGATGGACCGCGTCGAGGAGATCATCGGCTTCTTTTTCACGGCGATCAAGGACGGCTTCCTGCTCATCAAACGCGAAGTGGTGGACAACCGCCAGAGCCGCATCAATCGCCTCGAGAAAAGCCGCATTGCGATGCTCGAGGAAGACGCGCTGCTCGCCGAAGCCGAGGCCGGCGCGGCTCCCCCGACCACGAAGGCCGCTCCGAAAGCGGCGCTGGGCAACGTTTCGGGCGTGCATACCTACCGCTCGGAAACCCCTCCGCTCGACGAGGACGACGAAGAGCACCAGCCGCCTCCGCCTTCCATCTCCCGCGCCCAGGTGCTGGTTCAGGATGGCGCGCATCGGGTAAACGACCTGTTTTCGCTGCATGGCGAGGGCATGACGCCGTCGGCGCCCTCCACCAGCGCCATCGACTTCCAGCGCGCCTTTGAAACGCCGCCGCCCGCGACACCCCCCCCTCCGCCGGCCGTCCGCCTCCCCGGTGACGACCTTAGCCTGACCGTGCAGCAGCCCATGCACGAGGAAAAGGCGGATCAGATCAAGGCCGCCCTCCAGGCGCAGTCCGAACAGTTCCAGTACCGGTTCCGATTCCCCTCGGTCGAACTGCTCGACCGATCTGACGACTCCATCGCGATCGACCGGGCGGAACTCGAGGAGAACAAACAGATCCTGCTGGACAAGCTGGCGACATACAACATCCAGATTACAGACATCAAGGCGATCGTCGGGCCGACGATCACCATGTACGAGCTGACGCCGGCGCCCGGGGTCAAGATCAGCAAGATCACGGCGCTCGAGAACGACCTGGCCATGGCCATGGCCGCCCGCGGCATCCGCATGATCGCGCCGATCCCGGGCAAATCCGCCATCGGCGTCGAGATCCCGAACCGGCACCGCGAACTGGTCCGCCTTCGCGACCTCATCGCCACGAAGCGGTTCAGCGAGGCGAAGATGCGCCTGCCCTTCCCGATCGGCAAAACCATCGAGGGGCAGGTTTATATCCAGGACATCGCCTCGATGCCGCACCTGCTGATCGCCGGCGCGACGGGCGCGGGTAAGTCGGTCTGCCTCAATACGCTCATCACCGGGTTGCTGTATGCGTGTCATCCGAACGACCTGAAGTTCGTGATGATCGATCCGAAAAAGATCGAACTCCAGCAGTACGGCCGCATCGTCGACCACTACGTCGCGATGCCGGAAAACTACGAGATGCCCATCATCACCGATGTGAGCCAGGCGCTCGGCGTGCTCCGCAGTTGCGAGCGGGAGATGGAATACCGCTACAATCTCTTGCAGAAAGCGATGGTGCGCGGGCTGCACGAGTACAACGAGAAGTTCAAAAAAGGCGAACTGGACCCGAATGTGCCGCACCGCCACCTGCCGTATATCGTGGTGGTGGTCGACGAGCTTGCCGACCTGATGCTCACCGCCGGCAAGGAAATCGAAGGGCCGATCGCGCGTCTCGCGCAGATGTCGCGCGCCGTGGGCATCCATCTCGTCCTGGCCACGCAGCGTCCTTCGGTGGACGTCATCACCGGCCTCATCAAGGCCAACTTCCCGGCGCGAATCGCCTTCCAGGTGGCGTCGAAGATCGACTCCCGCACCATCCTCGACGCCAACGGCGCCGAAGGTCTTGTGGGCAACGGCGACCTGCTCTATATGAAGGGCAGCCAGATGATCCGCCTCCAGGGCCCCTATGTGTCGGTCGAGGAAGTCGATTACATCACCGAGTTCATCGCAACCCAGCAGGGCCCCGGACCCTATCAGCTGCCGTCCATCGAGGACTCGCCGGAACTGGAGATCGTGGGCGGTTCAGGGGGCGGTTCGGACGATTTCGACGATCTGTTCAAGGAAGCCGCCAAAATCATCGTCCAGAGCCAGCAGGGATCGGTTTCGCTGCTCCAGCGGAAACTCTCGATCGGCTATACCCGCTCCGCCCGCATCGTCGACCAGCTCGAACGCGCCGGCATCGTCGGACCGTTCGAAGGGTCGAAGGCGCGCCAGGTGCTCGTCCAGGACGAGGCGGAGCTCGAAGAGATCCTGGGCAGCCGGTCCTGATCGAGCGCATGGCTGCTTCGCGTTTTCCACGTATCGGCATTCTGGGAGGCGGCCAGCTGGGCCGTATGCTGGCGCTCGCCGGCCTGCGCATGGGCTGCCAGATCCGCTTCCTCTCTCCGGAGCCCTCGGGCTCCATGGATGGCCTCGGAGAACCGATCGTTGGCGACTGGCAGGACCCCGACGTGCTGGCCCGATTTGCCGACGGATGCGATGTCGTGACGGTCGAAAGCGAGTGGGCGCCGCTGGAGGGGCTGCAGGGGATTGTTTCGGACGACAGGCTGTGGCCGCCGCCCGAGACGCTACGACTCGTGCGCGACAAGGGGCTCCAGAAACGTACGCTGGCCGCCGCCGGCCTGCCGACGCCGGCATTTCGTTGCTGCGCGACGATCGACGAGGCGTTGGATGCCGCCGGACACTTCGGCTACCCTGCCCTGCTCAAACGGTATCGGGGCTCCTACGACGGCTACGGCAACGCAACGGTGCGGCACCCGGACGAACTCAGGGCCGCATGGCCGAGGCTGGCCGAGGACGATGGCCTGCTCGTCGAGGCCTGGGC
>JAWKNW010000047.1 GCA_041391505.1 Rhodothermales bacterium | reverse complement strand
GAGCGGAAAGTCGAACTGGGCAAACGGCTCTTTTTCGACCCGATACTCTCGGCGGACCGGACGATATCGTGCGCAAGCTGCCATGACCCGGAACGTGCATTCGCGGATCCGCGCCCGGTCAGCATTGGGGTGGAGGGCCGTGCCGGCATTCGCAATTCGCCTTCGCTGGTAAACGTGGCCTACGGCCGGCTCTTTTTCTGGGATGGTGGGGCGCTCACGCTGGAAAACCAGGTGCTGGCGCCGCTCGAGGACCATCGAGAGATGGACGCGGATCTGGCCGAAATTCTCCAGCGACTACGCGAGGATCCCGAATACAGCCGACTGTTTAACGCCGTTTTTGATGAAGCGCCCTCGATTCCGACACTGACGCGCGCGATTGCCGCCTACGAGCGCACCCTGCTCAGCGGCGGGTCGCGCTACGATCGGTTTCTCGACGGGCAGGTCTACGCCATGACGGCCCAGGAGAAGGACGGCATGGCGCTTTTCGAGGGGGCTGCCGGTTGCGCGACCTGTCATCGGGGCTTTTTGCTCACGACCGGCGAATTCGTGAACAACGGCCTGGCCTTCGCCGCAGCGGACTCGGGGCGCGCCCGCATCACGCTCGATTCAGGCGACTTCGCTCGCTTCAAGGTTCCGTCGCTTCGCAATGTGGCCCTTACCGCTCCCTACATGCATGACGGACGTCTGGCTACGCTCGAAGACGTCATTGCACACTATGATGCCGGCGGCACGGGTTCGCGAGGACAGCATGAAGCAATACGCCCCCTTCATCTGACTGCCGCGGAGCGGGAGGCGCTGATCGCGTTTCTGATGACATTGACCGATGAGGTCGTCTATGAAGGTATTCCATAGCCTGATATCGGGCCTGCTACTCGGTACGCTGGTGCTGGGTGGCTGCGCACCCGATATCACCGAGACCGATTTTTTTAGCCGGCATCCGGATCCGTCCGAAGCGCAGGAAGATGATCTCCCGCGCCTGCTCGGGCAGCAGACGCTGGAGGGTTGGGACCTCGCTTTGTTGAGCCGAGGCGAGATCCATGCCGGCTACAACCACCTGCTGGTTCGTCTGAACCGGAGCGGTACCGACGAGCACGCGACATCGGCTCGGCTCCAACTCATCCCGACCCGCGAAGAAGACGGCTCAACGATCGCCGCGCCGGTCGAGTCCCCCTTGCCCGTCGAAGCCGACGATAGCGGATATTTCAGCGTCCCGGTGCTCTTCCTGCAGCCGAAAGGGCCGACCTTTACCTGGCAGGTGGCTGTTGTCGCGCAGATGGGTTCGGAGACACGCACAGGACGTTTCGATGTGCCCGTCGTGGACTCCCTCTGGCTACAGGAAGTGGTCTCGCCCGGGCAATTCCCCTATTACGTGGCCTGGGTACAGCCGGGGCGTCCGAAGACGGGGGAGGATACGATAGCCTTCGATCTGTTCGCGCGGACGGAGGACGGCTTTGCGCCCATCGATGACGCCTCGGTGGATCTCTATCCGTATATGGACATGGGCGGTGGCGACGGGCACAGTACACCGTATGCCGCGCCGGCCCATACGGCGAAGGGGCGCTATGAAGGCCGCATCAATTTTATCATGTCTGGGGGATGGGATATGACGGTTTTTGTCGATCGTCCCGGCGAAGCGCGAGACACCGTCCTGTTCCCTCGCTTTATCGTGTATTAACCGGAAACGCCGTGATACGATCTTTTATCTTGCTGTTTTTTACGGCCGTTCTAGGGGTTCGAGGCGTGGACGCGCAGGCGCAGCAAACGCTCGCCGGCATCGTCCTCGATGCCTCGTCCGGCGCCCCCATCGCGCTGGCCAACATCGTTGTGGACAACGGCGCGGTGGGCACGGCGAGCGGAGACGATGGGACGTTCCGAATCCGCCTCGAAGACGGGCACCACGCTCTGCGCATCTCCGCGCTCGGGTTCGAGACGCAGCTTCTTGCCGTGCACATGCCGGCCGCCGCGCACGATTCGCTGCGCATCGCGCTCACGCCGGTGATCGTCCTGTTCCAGGAGGTCATGGTAAGCGGTGTCGCACCCAAATCCGACGAATTAACAGCGCCTGTCGCCTACATCGATGCGACGGAAGATCTGGTGGACCGCATTCCGGGCGCTGATTTTATCCAGCGCGCCAACTTTGCCTGGGAGCCGGTGATTCGCGGCATGAACGGGGGACAGGTGGCGCTGGTGATCGACGGGATCAAGGTAGTCGGTGCATGCATCGACAAGATGGACCCGACGTCGGCGTATGTGGAAGTCGAGAATCTGGAGAAGCTCGAGCTGTCTAAGGGCGGGTTCGATCTATCACAGGGATCGCAAATTGGTGGTACGGTCAACCTGGTCACAGAAAAACCCAGCTTTACACGGCCCTTTTTTGCGGATGCGGAGTTCGGCTACGAATCGGCTGCGGCCCTCCGGCGCGTTCGTTTTGCCGGCGGCGCCTCGCATCGAAAAACCAGTGTGCGCGCCAGTTTCTCGTACAAATCGGCGAACGATTTTTCGCCTGGCGGTCGCGCCCCTGTCGCCAACTCCGGCTTTACCAAGAATAACTACAAGATCGATGTTGCCCAGAAGGTGGGAGCGACCCATCAGTTCACGGCGTCCATGCTGGCCGACAACGCCTGGCATGTCGGCTACCCCGTGCTTCTGATGGACGCCACGCTGGCCGAGGCGCGCATCTACAGCCTTACCCACAACTGGGCGCCGGCTGCTCCGGACGGATATATCCAGTCATGGGAGACGCGTGTCTACTATAACACGGTCGATCACTGGATGGATGACTACCGGCGCGATGTGACGCAGCGTTCCGTGATGCGATCGATGAACATGCCGATGTATGGGTTGACACGCACCGCCGGCGGGATGAGCACCGTCCGTGCCTCGAAGGGCGCCCATCGCGTCGGGCTGACCCTAGATGCGACACAAACGCTCAGTTTTGGAGAGATGTGGATGTTCAGCGTTCTCCCGAACATCCCCGATATGTACCTGCTGAATCTCGGTGATGTACTGATTCGCCAGGCGGCGGCCGCGGTCGATTACAGCGCGACGCCGGCGCCCCGGCTCAAGCTCCGTATGAATGCCCGTTACGATTATTCCTGGCGCGACGTGCAGCGCGAGGAAGCCCGCGCCATCCTGCAGGGTCGCTGGGGCGATCTGCCGCTCGCCCGCTCCTACGCCATTCCTGGCGTCAGCGTGACCCTGGAGTACACGCTGGCCGAGCGGACCTTGCTCCGCCTGGCCGCCGCCAACGTCGCGCGTCTGCCCACGCACGTGGAAAACTACGGACACTACATCTATAATTATGTCGACGGCTATTTCTACACGGGAAACCCGGGCTTGAAGCCAGAGCGCAGTCGGCAGGTCGAACTGGGTTTTGAACGACTGGGCAACCGTTTTGGCCTGCGGCTGAATGCGTTCTACAATTACGTGGACCAGTACATCCTCGGCCACCCCGACACCGGGCTCGTCGGGGGGGGCAACACGTATCGCTTCCGTGTTTTCACCAATATCGAGGGCGCCACGCTTTCCGGGGGAGAGCTAAGCGCCGTACTGGACCTCGGGTATGGGTTCGAATGGACCGGCGCGGCGTCGTATACGCGGGGGTGGAATATCGAGGACGACGAGCCGCTCCCTCTCATCCCGCCGCTGTTCAGCACCTCCAGCGTCACGTACAACCATCGCAAAGGATGGGGCGGAGAGATCGAATTGCGCGCCGCCGCACCGCAAAACAAGGTGGCCCGCAAGGTGGCGGAGGAGGACGGGACAGACGGGTATTTCGTCGTCAATCTCCGAACGCATCTGCCGATTGGGGAGCGAACCGAGATCAAAGCCGGCGTGGAGAATGTGTTCGACTATTACTACCACGAACATTTGAGCTTCGGCAATCTGCCCAATCTCGGCCGAAACGTCTATCTCGCGCTTGGACTAAGATGGTAAATGGCGCGGGCTGAAACGCTTTGGCTGCGTTCAACCCGCGCCATAGGCCCGGCGGTGTCCGAACATGCAGGGTGGGGTTGAGCCCACCTCCTGCCTCCACGCAACGCGGCGCTGAGAACCAGGATCTACATCTGAAGATGGCGCTGTCCGAAGAATAAGCAGACAGCAACCGGTCATTCCCCGGACACGATCGCGACGTCGCTGCCTTCCTGGGCCACCGCGATCCACCCATTCGGGCTCGCCGAAATCGCCGGCAGGGTCGCGGCCTCGAAGCCCGCTTCCAGCGACTCGACGCCGGACGGTGTGGCATATCCGAGGCGGACCGACTGGCTGTGTTTGTCCTCCCAGGCTACGAGCACCGTCGGGAGACCGTTGCCGCTGAGTTTGACCTGCGAGACGCCCACGCCGGTGACCAGCGCCTGGGGTTCGCTGAACGTCGTCCCGTTCTCCGACCGCGCGTAGTAGATGCCGGCGCGCGTCGGTTCGCCGGTATACCAGCCGACATGGTACTGCCCCTGCGCGTCGATCACGAGGGAGGGGCCGGCATGCGGGCAGCCGTCGATCTCCCAGTGGTCGGCATGGATGCGGCTCGGCGCGCTGAAGGTCGCGCCGCCGTCGGTCGAATGCGCGATGGCCATGTCCCGCTCGTTTTCGCCGAAGATGTGGCGCCAGACGATATGCACCGACCCGTCGTTCGCCACGGCCATCGAGGTGCGGCAGCACTGGCACGTTCCGCCGGCCACGACGGTGCCCGCGCTGAAGCTGTCGCCGCCATCCCGCGAGGAAGCTACCCAGAGCTCGGTGCCCGGCAGCTCCGAAGATCCCGCGTGGTGGCTATGCTCGCCCATGCCGGCAGGTCGCACCGGCGTCTCGGCCGCCGCCGTGGCCGCATCGCGCTTGCGCGAGTCGAGCCAGGAGACGTAAACGACCCCGTCGCGCCCCACCGTGATGTCGTGGAAGGTATGGCTCGACGTACGGGCGTCAGCGTCCGAATTTACGGCGCGCTGTTCGTTGAAGGTGCGGCCCTCGTCGGTCGAGCGGGCGAACAGCAGGTTGCTGGCCGGGAATCGCCGGCCCTCGATCGGGATCGCGTTGGTCCAGGCCACATACACATGGCCTTCAGGCCCGACGGCCACCTGGGCCGGCGCCTGGGCATGCGGGCTCGCGTCGCCGGGCACGCTGTTCACGCGGACGGCCTCGGACCACGCCGACGCGCCGGGTTCGCGGCGCGCCAGGTACACATTGGTCTGGTCGCCATCCTTCCGGAAAAACGCCAGATACGCGGCGCCGGTCTCGGGATCGACGGCCGTCGTGGGGGTGAGGGCATCGGTCACGGTCGATGCCGCGCGCAGCACCGGCGCGGACTGGGCATGCGGTTCAGGCGCCGGCGCGCCGGCATCCGGCTCGCAGCCGGCCAGGATCAGGAACGCCAGCGCGGTGCGGGCGGCGAAGGCGGTGAAACGGGTGGTTTGCATGGTGGCTCTTCGAACGGAGTGAGGGACCCGGACCTGCTGGCCCGGGTCCCGATGCGAAAACAGCGGGTTAATCAGCGACGGCCAAACCGGTAGCCGACGCCGAACACGATGTTGCGCGCCGAGCCGGGCGAGTAGCTGTCGCCAAACCGGTTGCGCGCGGCGATGTTGGCGTAGAGTTCGTCGGTCAGGTTCTCGACGTTCGCCCATACTTCGACGCCCTTGATTTCGTAGCCCATCCGGAGGTGCAGCAGGTTGTAGCCGTCGTATTCGAACGTGTTGGCCACATCCATGTAGTAGCGATCGAGGTGCTGCCATTCCAGCGCGATGCGCGATCCCTTGAGGAAGGGCGGACGGAACATGACCTCGGCGTTGGCGATCCAGCCGGGCGCCTGGTTCATCTCGTTGCCGTCATAGATCACGCCGGCCTCTTCGTACCGCAAGAACTCATGCACCGCGTTGGTGCCGCCGATCCGGAAGGACAACGCCTGGATCGGGGAGTAGACCACGGCGTACTCGACGCCGGTGTGGCGCGTCTTGCCGGCGTTCCGGTTTTCCGTCGAGCCGTCGTCGAGGCGGACGGAGATGATCTCGTTACGGCCGTCCATCCGGTACAGGCTGGCGTTGACGTAGAGCTTGCCCTGAAGGAACGCAGCCCAGCCGCCGGCTTCGTACGAGTCGAAGTTGGCCGGCTGGAGCGTGGGTACCTTGACGCCGCGGTAGAGGTCGCCGATTTCAGGGGGGATAAAACCCTGGCTCCAGTTGGCGTACAGCCCGCGGCCCCGGCGGAGGTCGTAGGTCAGGCCGAGTTTCGGACTGAGGCTGTTATAGCCGTTCTTCTCGTCGGGAGCGCCCGAAAAGGCCGAAGCGGTCAGGTGGTTGTCGTAATTATAGTCGATCCGGTCGTACCGCAGGGACGCCACCAGGCGCAGCCGGTCGATCGGCACGATCTCGAACTGGGCGTAGGCGGCCGTGTTCAGGAGGTCGACATCGTAGTTCGTCAGCGTCGAATCAAGCTGCGTAAAGCCGATGTACTGCCCGTCGGCATTGCGCTGGATCTCCAGGAAATCGGCGTAATAGGAGTTGGGGCTGAAGTCGGCGCTGAGGCCGGCGGTGAGCACGGCGTCCATCGTCCCGAAATATGCCTTGTGCTGGAGGTTGGCGAGGTAGCTGGTGAACGAGTTGTCGTTGATCTCGCCCGTCGCGCGGAGCGGGTTCGTACGATCGTCGCGTACGCGGTAGGACGGCAGCTGGCCGATGGAGTTCTGCCGGAAGCCGACGGTGAGATCGCTGGTGTTCAGATCGTTCCAGTTCTGCGTGACGGTCGAGCGGACGCGCGTGGCGTCGACGGTGCGGTAGGTGAACGTCTGGAGGCTCGAATAGCCGCGGCCGTAGAAATTCAGGCTGTCCAGGTCGCCGCGCATGTCGGTGTCCAGATGGTTGGTGGACAGCGTAGTGACCCACTTGGTACGCTCGGCGAGGGCGTAATCCGCACGGAACGTGAGGGAAAGCTTGTCGAAGTCGGTATGATCCGCCCAGCTATCGCGCTGGCGGGCCACATAGCCGCCGGCGTAGATGCCGAGCTTGCCAAACGTCGTGCTGGCGTTGAAGTCGCTGCGGCGGTACCCGTAGTTGTCCACCCGCGCGTTGAAGTAGCCGGAAAACACGTCGGTCGGCTCGGGGGTGATGAAGTTGATCGCGCCGCCGACGGCGTTGCTGCCGTAGAGGGCGGAGGAGGGACCGCGAATGACCTCGACCCGCTCGATGCCGGCCATGTTGATTTCAATCAGTGCATTATGGTTGAACACCCCGGTCGGGCGAATCGGGAGCCCGTCTTCCAGGTAGACGAACAGCGCCTTGTACTGGAGCGGCTGCCGGATGCTCATGGTATGCTGCTCGTTGCCGAGGTTGGTCATGTGCACCCCGGGGATCTGGTTGAGCGCCTGGTAGAGCATCGTGGGCTTCGTTTCCTGGAGCTTGCTCGCGGAGAGCGCGTCGATGGCGATCGGGGCGTCGGTGCGGGCCTGGACGCCGCGGCCGGCGGAAACGATCACGGGCTGGAGGTCGACGGTCGTCGGCTCGAGCGCGACGCGCAGCTCCGTTTCGGCGCCGAGTTCGATCGTCTGGGCCTTGTAGCCCAGATAGGAAAACGTGAGGCTGGTCAGGTTGACGGTCGACCGGACGGTGAAGCGGCCGTCCGAGTCCGTGGTCGCGCCAAGGGTCGTGCCGGTGGCGAACACGTTGACGCCAGGCAGGGCTTCCTGGGTGGCGGCGTCCACGACGATGCCGGTAATCTGGTGCTGGGCCTGCGCGGGCGACGCGCCGATCAGGGCCAGAAGCGCGGCGAATAAAAGGCTCTTATAGCGATTCATAGGATAGATAGGATGCGGGCTGCCTGGCGCGCTCATTGCGTCTGCCATGCAGTTGCCTGTTAGGTAGATGGGGTCCACAACGCCGTAAGGACGGCAAACGGCCTGCAGCCATGCGTGGAACGTGCGCCGCCACGAGAGGGCGGTTGGGACCTCGAAGAATCGATCAGGAAAGAAGGGAGGAGGCGGTGGGGTGCGGCCTCAGGCGGCGGGCGGGCCTCGGAGATGGGCCGTCGATGGGGCGACGGGCAGCGGTTGATCCGCGGGATACGCGTTATGATGCGTGCCGCGATCCGGCGCGATAAGCAACGAAGGCTGCCCCGCGTCGATCGCCGCGAAGGTGGCGAAGAGGCTCCAGTAATCGCAAACCAGGACCTCCGTTTTGCCGGAAACCGAAGGGGCGTCCGGCAGGGACGCCGGCATGTCCGTCGCGTGGCGCATCCCCGCATGGTGCGAGGCGGCCATTCCTGCCGGCGCGTACGCATCGCCCAGCGCCATGTAGGCGTAGTGCGACAACGGCGCAACGATCATCCCGGCGAGAAACGTCGCCAGGATAAGGGTTGCGCGTATGGAGCGTGCGGTAGGCATGGCAAAAGATAAGGGACGTTGCGTGTTCTACGCCAACTTCCGGTTGAGTTTCACGAAACCCGCTTTTACGGGATGTACGCGAGGATCGTCAGATGACCAGCGGGGAGGGGCGTATGCCGCCTCCCCGCCGAAGCGTTCAGGGTGTGAGGATGCGGAAAATATTGAATCCAAGCCGGATATCGCCATTTTCGATACCGAGGTCGCCGCCCCGCAGGTACTGGTCGGTCGTCAGGCCGACCGCATTGGCGACGACGATCTGGAAGACGTGGCCGGCAGTGCTGATTTCCAGTCCGCCGCCCCAGCTGTCGTACCGGATGTCGTTGCCGAAGATGAGCGAACGGTTGTAGCCGGAGACGATCGGCACCCACTCGCCGATGATGGAAAGCTTGGGCGCGAAACGCCACCGGGCGCCGAGACCCACGGTCACGAGCAGGGGCTCGTCGGTCTCGATCTCATTCTGGTTCACGAGCACGCCGGGCACGACGGCCAGTCCGATCCGGTCCATGATGGAGCGCGTGAGGCTCAGCTGCGCGGTGAACTTGAGCCGTTCGGCCTCGAAGCTCGATTCGCCTTCGTTGGTCTGCGTGATCCAGTTGGCGGTCGTTTGCAGGCTGGCGCCGATGGGCCAGTTGCGTGCACCGCCCTGGCGCATGAGCCCGTAGCGAGCCGACAGCTCGACATCGTCGGCGGAGTTGCTGCGCGCCAGCGCGACGAGGAGGTTGTCGGTGATCGCGTAACCGAGGCTCAGGTAGATGATGGCGCTGCCGTCGAGGCCGAAGAAGGCGCTGTAGCCGTCGCTGATGCGCGGGTTGAAGCGGTGCCCGATCATGAACAGCATGTTGCCGGCGTTGAGCGTGCGGCTCGTCGGCAGGTTCATCACCTTCCAGCCGTAAAAGGGATACGGTTCGGCGGCCGGCGCGGCGGCTTTGCGGCTTTCGTCCACGCCGCCCATGCCCGCGATCCACTGTTCGATAAGCCCGATTTCATCGGGCGTGAGCTTGTCGCCCGTGAACGGCATCTGCATCCCCACGATGCCCGGCTCGCCCTTCAATTTCATGATGATGTAGCTCTGATCCGGCCGGCCCGGCTCCACCCGCTTGATCTGCGGGTTCTCCGTGCTGGCCTCGCCGACGAGCGCGGCATAATGCTGGTCCCGGCTGAGGTCCAGATTCATCATCGGGACCGGTCCGGCGTGGCATCCGGCGCGGGCGCAGCTTCGCTCGAAAAGGTCGGCGACCTGGGCGTCCAGGTCGGTGGTCGATTGGGCCTGGAGCGGCCGGCCGCTCGCCAGCGCGAGCAGGGTCACCGCCAGTACTACGCCGGCGTTGCGCAGGGATACTCCTCGTAATGCACGCATTCCTTTTTGTGTTTTTATCGTGGATACATCATGTGATTCATGAACTACTTTCTACCGTGACATTAAATTCGAAAGCCGGATTCTGACCGTCGGTGGGGTCGTCGTCGGAGGGCGGTTGTTCGTTGCCGGCGGCGTCGTGGGCCTGCACGCGGATGAGATGCTGCCCCGGCGTGGCGTCCCACTGGTATTCCCAGAGCGTCCAGACGCCCCGGTACGGGTAGGGGAATCGATCCGTCTGGGTGAGCTGGAACGCGCCGCGGATGTCGGGCGCGGACGCGAGCAGTTCGTTCAGACTCAGGATGCGGGCCTGCACCATCTCGCCGCCGTCGATCGTGAGGCGGACCTGGTCGATGCTGCCGTGGCCGCTGAGCGCGAAGCCGGCGATGCGCGCCGGCCCTGCGGGGATCCGCGCCCCGCGCAGGATGCTGGTCGTCTTGCAGGAGACATCGATCCGCCCGTCGTCGGTGTAGCCGAGCACCTCCTGATAGGTGCCGAACGGGTCGTCGTTTTCGGTGACCTCCACGCGGGTGAGCCACTTGACGCTTTTGTAGCCGTAATAACCCGGGACGAGCAGACGAATCGGGGCGCCGTGCGACGACGGCACTGCAATGCCGTTCATCTCATACACCAGCAGGGGCTCCACGAGGTCGCTCTCGGCATCCCCGAAAACCCGCTCGATCGGCAGGTTGTTGGTAAATCCGTCGGCCCCGTAAAAGCGCAGCCGGCGCGCGCGCGTCAGGTCGACGCCCGCCGCGTCCAGGAAGCGGCGCAGGGGGATGCCTTTCCAGGTGGCCGTGCCCACGAGGCCCTGGCCGGCGTTGTTGTCCAGGATGCACCGCAGCGTGGACAGGATGGTGACTTCATGCTCGGCCTCGGCGAAGATATCGGCGATGCGGAGCGTCCGCGGGGAGGCGACGGCGCCGTCGATCGACAGCGACCATTCGCTCTGGGGAATCTGCTGGATGCCCGGCCAGTCCTTGACGCCGCCATCCGCCCCAAATTGCTTGAAAAAGGTCTCGTTGGGCGTGATGAACGGCAGGAAGTCGATCCCCCCGGTGACGGGTTCGACGCCGAAGCTTTCGCAACCGACGAGCGCCGTCAGGGACACGCCGGCGACGAGGCCGCCGGTCCTGCGCAGGAAAGCGCGTCGTGTGAGTGGGTCGAATGGCATGATGATCAGGGGGATAGGAAGTCGTCGTCGGTCAGCGTATGCAAAAAGGCGACGAGCGCCGCCTGCTCCTCGTCGCTCAGCGGCTCCCGCCGGGTGCGGCCGAGGAGCGGGTCGAGGGTGGCCGATGGCTGGACTTCCGCATTGTAAAAGGTGACGACGTCTTCGAGTGTCTCGAACCGGCCGTCGTGCATGTAGGGCGCCGTGACTGCCACGTTGCGCAGCGAGGGCGTCTTGAATTTGGCGAGGTCGAACGAGGCGCCGGTGATGCCGGCGAGCCCGGAGTCGGCCGGCACGGCGTCGAGTCCGTTATTGTGGTATCGGTTGTCGGTGAAGAGCGCGGTGCCGTGGCAGTGGAAGCAGTCCCCGCGCTCGCCGAAGAAGATGGTGCGCCCCAGCTCTTCCTGGGCGGTCAGGGTCTCCTCGCCCGCCTTGAACCGGTCGTAGCGCGCGTTGGCCGAGATCAGCGTCCGCTCGTACTGGGCGATGGCCTTGACGACGAGTTCCGGCGTGATGGCGGACGTTTCGAAGGCCTCGTCAAACAGCCGCGGGTAGTCCGGATGCCGCTGGAGCTTTTCGACGACGTGCGGCCACGACTCGCCCATCTCAACAGGGTTCTCGACAGGGCCCAGCGCCTGCTCTTCGACGCTGCCGGCGCGGCCGTCCCAGAACAGCGTCGGCATCCACGCCACATTGACGACAGCCATGGAGTTGCGCCCCGTCTTGCCGGCCACGCCGTCGCTGAACGCTTTCGGGTCGCTGAAACTGAAGGCGGGGTCGTGGCACGAACCGCAGGCGACCGTGCTGTCGATCGAGAGGATCGGATCGAAAAACAACCGCTCGCCGAGCGCCACGCCTTCCCGCGTCATGGGGTTGTCGGCGGGAAGGGTGGCCTCGGGAAAGGATGCAGGGATATCGAGGGCGTACGGTGTTGGAGAATCCGGACCACCCAAGATCTCACATCCCGCCAGAGACAGGATGGCCATCAACCCTATGTGCGCTGTCCTTCTCACGCTCAGATCACCTGGAACCTGGAACTTGCAACCTGTACCTATTGCCGCCAGCGGCGGCGATGCTAGAAATGCACATCGCCGAGCGTAAAGACCGTGGAGCCGTTGGCCTGCACGAGCGACTGCGCCGCGGGGTTGCCCATGATCATCCCGAAGTCGTCGAAATTCCAGGTGTTCGGGCCGGTCAGCCACTGGTCGACGTTCATGTTGACGTGCATGTGGACATCCGCCCCGCTTTCGACATCCATGGCGAGCGGCAGGGACACGTCGAACGAGTAGTCGCCGCCGCCGGACGGGCCGGCGTGAATCCGGAAGGTCTGGCCCTGATCCCCATAGGCGCCTTCGAAGCGCATGTAGTGGTATCGATCCGTCACGCCGTCGCCCATCGGCATCATCATCGGCCACATCATGTTCGCGAACTCGGTCGTGTTGGGCAGCATGCCGAACGTATTTTCGTCTTCTTTCACGCCGAACGTGAACGTGAGCGCCGTGTAGGCGCCGGCCGGGATCTCGATTTCGTGCAGCTCGTGGGTGGCGGCGTCGGCTTCGTTGCAGTAATGGGCGGCCTCGAGGTCGACCACCGTGCCGTCCGCCTGGTGGAGGGCGATGTCGGTGACGATGTACTCGAGGAGCGAGACGCTGAAGGGCTGGCCGGCGGCGTTCGTGTAGCTGCCGGTGTTGAGCGCGAGGTTGCGACCGCCGACCACGTTATCGATGTGGAACGCGATCGTCGCCACTTCCGGCTCCTCGTCGTTTTTGAAGAGGTCGCAGCCTGAGGCGAGCAGCATCGCCGCGATAAGCAGGGGGCTTCCGTAGCGCAGTGTTTTCATGACAGGGTTACTTTTTGCTTGCAGTGAAACGGTAGTCGAAACCCAGGAAGAGGTCCCGCGAGTCGATGGTGTTCTGTCCGTACGGCGTCCGGTAGTACTGGGCGCTGACGCCGAGGGGAGCGAGGAAGGGGACGTTCAGGAGGCGAAACGGATAGATGCCGAAGCCCGCACCGATTTTGAGGGCCCGCTGATGCGTGGGGATCGGGTTGAGGGCGGAGAACCCGACGGTCGGGGCGTCGATGGACCAGATTGCGCCGGCCAGCGCCTGGATCAGCAGCGCGCCGCGCAAGGGGGTGAAACCGATCTCGCCGGAGTATAGCATCTCGCTGCCGTAGGTCGGCTTGCGGTCGGCGATGCAGTCGATGTCGTTTCCCGGCTGGCATACCGTCACGCCGGAGAGGCTGAAGATCGACGAGCGGTAGCGCACGCCGGCGCCAACCTGTGCATAGCCCGGGAAGGGCCACATGCTGATCCCGTAGCTGAGGGCGAGCTGGCCGTCCATCTGGCCGGCCCCGACGCTCGGGGCGTAGTTGCGCGTGTAGCCCGTCGGGAGCCCCAGGGTGCCGGTGATGGAGAGCGCGTGCGCCGACGGGCCGATGCCGAGCAGCGGGAGCAGCCCCACGCGAAGCCCGACCTGGGCGGTGCCGAACGCGAACACGCGAAAGCGAAATGCGTGGTCGCGCACGAAAATGCGTTTGTAGGGGACGTTCAGGACCAGCGTCGCGTTCTTAAACAGCCCGATCTCGCTGTACAGGTACAGACTCCGGTCCTTGAACGTATCGCCGGGGAGGCCGTCGATAAAATCCGTCCGGCGGCCGTCGAACGTGTACTGGAAGCCGGCCGTGCTCATCCCGTAGGAGAGCTTCGTGTATGACGCCCCCCGGGGCATCGTCCAGGCCTGCGCCGCGGCTCCTCGGGGGCTCAGGGCAATCCCGAGGAGCCCTACGGCGACGAATAAGCCGGCGAGCGCGAAGCGATGTGCAGACGCTTTCATGGCGTTGCCCGATCGATCGCGATCAATTGTCCCGGGCGCCTTCGATGATCCACTGGCGGATCGTCTCAAGCTGGGTCGGGTCGATCGGGCCGCCGCCGAACGGCATGCGTTCGCCGATGATGCCGGCGGCGCCTTCGAGTTTCTTGATGAGGTAGCTCTCTTCCGGCTTGCCGCGGGTCACGTTGCACTCCTCGAGCTGCAACGCTTCGTTGCCGGGCCCGAGGATATCGGTGGCGGTCTTCACCGAGAAGTTCGACGGGGGCTTCTCGCCGCCATGGCAAAAGATCGAACTGCAGGCGTTCGCGGCCAGGATCGGCTTGATGTCGTTATTGAACGATACCGTCGCGGCCGGATAATCGCTGGCGACGAACGGAGTGTTGCAATCGAGTTCGTCGCCGTTATCCGCGTCGACATGTTCGCAACCAACAGACAGGACGGCCACGGCCGCGAGAAGGATCAACTGACGAAAAGGAGAGCGTTTCATAGGTTAGTGTCGTTTATCGATCTTTGATACGTTTGATCAGATGGTTATGGGTATCCGCTATATAGAGCGTGAAGGTAGTTTCATCGTAATAAATGCCCATCGGGGTGTCGAGCTGGGCCTGGGGCCCGGGCGTGCCATCGGCAGACGTGCCGGGTTCGCCGGTGCCGACCAGCGTGGTGATAAAGCCGAAAGGATCCACCTTGCGGATGACATGGTTGCCGGAATCGGCGATGTAGATGTGGTGGTCCTCGCGGAAGATCACGTCGGTCGGTCGGTTCAATTTGGCCTTTCGTGCATCGCCGCCGTCGCCGGCATACCCGGGCGTACCGTCGCCGGCGACCGTGGTCACCTCGCCTGTGAAAAAGTTGATGCGCCGGATCCGGTTGTTTTCCGTATCGGCGATATACATCGCCCAGTCATGGGTATTCATCGACAATTTTCCGCCGGGCACGAGTCCCTCGCCCTCTGAAAAGCGAAAAAGGGCGCCTTCTTTCACGCCGTCGTGATACCCGGCTTCGGTGCCTGAAAAGGTTGAAATGACGCCGTCGACGTCGATCCGGCGGATGCGCTGGTTGCCCTGGTCGGAGATGTACATGTCTCCGTTCGGGTCGAAAATGAAGCTGCTGGGGAGGTTCAGGTGCGCGAGGCCGGCCGGACCTCCGTCGCCGCCCAGTCCAACGGTCGTTCCGTACGAATCGGTCGTCTGAAGCGTGATCGCATTTACGACCTTGATCTTGCAGTTCTGCCAGTCCGTAAGGAAGAAGTCGCCGCGCGGGCTGATGATGAGATCGGTGGGTTCGTACAGGGTCAGGCTGCCGGCGTCGCCGGTGGTGGCATCGCCCTGTTCGCCGGTGCCGATGAAGGCGTGGATGCTGCCGTCTGGCGTGATGCGCCGGACGGCGTTGTTCTTCCAGTCGAGCACATAAATTTCGCCGGTCTGGGCCAACGTGAGCGGCGCCATGGCGATGTCGACGGGATAATTGAGCCGGGCGGAGAGGGCGGGGCCGCCGTTACCTTCGAAGCCGGCCTCGCCGGCCACCCCGGCAACGGTGCATACGAGGCCCAATTCCTTGCAGGCGTCGGGGCGCTCCGACGGGCCTTCCACGTGTTCGTTAAATTCGGAAAAATCGGGGTTGAAGTCGCACGCGCTCACAAAAAGCAAAAGCGCTGCAGCCAACGACCGGGTTATCGTCGACAGTCGGACAGGAACGGTGAATCCGCGCATCGCGATGGGTGTGGAACGGGTTTGGGTAATCTCGATCGGGGCGGGGGAGTAGCAGCAAGGCCGGAGTCACGAGGCGAAACGGGGCCCGCAACTCCGGCCTGTGCCGGATGATCTCAGGCGTCTTTAGTTGTGGTCCAACTCGACGCGTTTGATCTGCTGGTTGAAGGTATCGGCGATGTAGAGGGTGTGGTTGCCCTCGTCATACGTGATACCAAACGGGCGATTCAGCTTTGCTTGCAGCGCAGGCGTGGCATCGTCGGAGAAGCCGGCTTCGCCCGTGCCGACTACCGTGGAGATGTTGCCCGCGACATCGATTTTGCGGATCACATGGTTTTCGGTGTCCGCGAAGTAGATATCCTGGTCGTGCGAAACGTACACGTCCGTCGGACCGTTGAGCGTCGCGCTCACCGCGGAGCCGCCGTCACCAGAGTAGCCGGCAGCGCCCGTACCCGCGATCGTCGTGACCATACGCGTCGCGATGTCGATCTTGCGGATGCGGTTGTTCTTCGTGTCCGCCAGGTAGATGGCCGTCCGATCGTCGTTGATCGCGATCTTGCCACCCGGCGTGGCGTCGGGGCCGAACGGCAGCGAGAAGCTGGCTTCGGAGCCCACGCCGTCCGCGAACGCGCGCTGGCCGCTACCGACGAACGTGTCGATCATGCCGTCCGGCGTGACGATGCGAATACGCGCATTGCCCTGGTCGGCGATGTACATGTTGCCGTCGAAGTCGAACACAACGGCCGCAGGCAGGTCCATCCTGGCCATCTGGGCCGGGCCGCCGTCGCCTTCGTAGCCCTGTAGCGTACCCACCGGAGCCGACGTCTGCATCGTGGTCTTGTCGATCAGCTTGATCTTCCAGTTGTGCCACGAAGCGAGGTAGTAGTCGCCGTCCGGCCCGATGGTGAGGTTCGACGGATGGTTCAGGTGCAGCTGGTCAGCCGGCCCGGTGCTCTCGTCGCCCAGGGTGCTGATGCCGATGAAGCGGCTGGTTGTGCCGTCCGCCGCGATCTTGCGCACGACGTGGTTGTTCCAGTCGACGATGAATACTTCGCCGGCCGTGCCGAGGGTAACGTCGACGGGCCAGTAGTGGCGCATGTCGAACGGGGTAAGGCCGTCCTTGCCGTAGCCCGCTTCGCCCTGCGCGCCGGAGACGTTGCACAGAATGCCTTCGCCGCCGCACGCTTCAGGTTCGGGTTCGGTGCTGGCGCTGTCGCATCCCATCGCGGCAAAACCCAGCCCGAGAGCCAGTGCCAGGGACGTAAGGCCTTTCGAGCCTCCAAGCGCCTTGAAGACGCGATTTGTAGTCATTTCAGTATACCTCCAGAGTGTACGTAGAAATGGTTCATGTGTGGAAACAAAACGTGATAGCTAGCCGAGGGGAGCGCAATGGTGACGCTCGAAAGAAACGGATTTGCGCATGCCGGCCACAATCGCATGAATGTGTGGCGCGACATGGATAACGTGTGGCTGAAGTGCGAGGATGGGCCCGGGCTTGTTATGATAAGTGGCTTCTAACGGGCTTTCAGGGCCTGAATCATGTGTGGCGCACCCTCACATGAATATGCAGGTATCGCCAAAGGCGCATGCTTGAGGAGTCAATTTGACCCGTATCATGGGTCGGTTGCGTCCTACCTTCATACCCTAGTCCTGCCTCGCCTCTCCTGCTTCGGACGTGTCGGCTTAAACAGGCCGGCGTCGCAACCGATACTGACAGGATACGCCTTGTTTGATTCGTGGCGTGGGCGGAACGCGCATAAGCCCCTCCCTTCTACGAATACCCCTCGCTTTTTTTAACGGCAGAGCAGCCGCGCAACTCCTGTGCGTCCCCGCGTCGTTGCTGACACCGTTACAGAAACAGGCGATGAATACGTTGACCCACAGTCCATCTCTTCGTTTTTTCTGTTGCGTGCTCCTGGGCATGGCCCTGCATGCCGGCGACGCCTCGGCAGATGGCGGCCGCATACCGTTCCGGCATTATTCGATCCCGGAGGGGCTGCCCCACGAAAACGTCAAAACCCTCGCGCAAACCGTCGATGGCCGGCTCTGGATCGGCACGTCGGCCGGTCTGAGTGTATTTAACGGGATCACGTTCGACGACGTGGTTTTCGAGGGGCTTTCGTCGGCGGCGTCGGTCTACGAGATCGAGGCGCTGCCCGATGGCAGCCTCTGGGTAGCAACCGAGTCTCGCGGCGTCTGGCTTGTGCAGGGCGATCAGGCGGTGCAGCCCTTTCCGGCGCTGGCCGGCGAACACATCCACCGCTTTGTCGCCTGGCAGGATACGCTGTACATGTTCGGGACGGAAAAGGTCTGGAAGCTGGACATGGGCACGCAGCAGCTCACCAACGCCCGCTACCGCTATGCGATCGGCACGCCTGAAGGCTCGGGCATCGTCAGCGCGGATATCGCCTCCGACGGGACGGTATGGGTCCTGGACGGCCGGCTGGGCCCGGGGCGCGTCACGGCAGACGGCACCGTGCAGTTCCATGCGGATCTCGCACGGATGGAGGTCCGCTCATGGCGGTTCCTGCGGTTCGATATGTACGGCACCGGCTGGGTGACGCATCAGCGCGAGGGATTGTATCGCCTGGCGGCAGACGGCACCCTCGAACTGGTGTTGCAAGCCAACGGCGCCGAGCACATCTGCGTCACACCGGATCGCATCGCGGTGGCGTCGGGCCGGCTGGGCGGGCTGATGTGGGATCTCCAGAAACAGGCGCCGCTCGCGCCGCTGAACGAGCAGAGCGGCATGCCCACGAACCGGATCAACTGCCTCTTCCGCGATAAGGAAGGCAACACGTGGATCGGGACGCAGGATGGCCTGATACAGCTGGTCAACCCGGGCGTCGAGCACGTGATGGAGTCGGCCGGCCAGCCACTCGTCGAACTGCAGGGCGTCTCGACCGCGGCAGACGGCTCGATCTGGACGCTTTCGCGTTCGGAAGGCCTCGTCCGCGTCGCACCTCGCCCGGCGACCTTTCAGCCTGGTGATGACGCCCGGTGGACGGCCCTCATCAACGGCCAGGACGACGCACTTTACGCCATCGAACGGCGCGCCTGGTACAAATATGCGGCGGATGCCGCCTGGCAGCGCGTCGGAGCGCTCGACAATGCGGTGAGCGGCGTTGTAGACGCGAACGGCGTCGGTTTCTTCAAGCGCGTGGACGGGCTCTACCGCTACGAGGCCGATGGGGAAGAGGATATGCTGCTCGGCTGGATGCCGGGCGAAGGCGTGTACTACGAGCCGGCCCTGACGCCGGACGGTCGCCTGATCGTGTGGGAGAACGGCCGGCTCATCGATATCGACAAACAGCGTTCCCCCGACACCGGCATCCGTGCGATGCAGGTACTCGCGGAATACCCCGCCCTCCGCGGCGTAGGGGTTCGGGCCCTGACCATGGACTCCGATCGGCGCATCTGGGTCTCGCTCCAGGGGCGCGGGCTCTTCTGCATTCAGGATGGAAACGTGCTTTTCCTGCTGCCCGACCTCGAAATCGACCGCCTCACGCAGCTGAATGACAGCCTGATGGCCGTCGAGGCGCATGACGGACTCCATGCGTACACCTTCCGGC
>JAWKNW010000046.1 GCA_041391505.1 Rhodothermales bacterium | reverse complement strand
AGGGCGGGTGGCGGGCTGAATAAAGCGCAGGCTCGCCCGCCAGAATACGGCACGGCGCCGCCAAGTGGAAATAGCCCAGGATGATCGGGCGCTGACCGAGCCCGCGCGGCGCCAGGGTTCGTCTGAAACATCCTTCAGACCAAACCTGCCTGAACGCCATTACCGATCCAGGGCCGTTCGGGCGGTTTACTCGAACGCTGGACCCGAATGACGGAGCAGTCGCGGCCTAGCGCACGAGCGTAACCCGCGTGGTGAGCACTTCGACCCCCGCGACGGCGCGCACCAGATAGAGTCCGCTCGGCAGCCCGCCGGCTGACAGGGAGAGGGTATGCATGCCGGCGGCCAGCGTGCCCTCCTGCAGCACCGCCACGCGCCGGCCCAGGGCGTCATAGACCGCCACCTGAACCCGTTCGCTCGCCGGCAGAGCCAGCGACACCGTCGCCGCGTCCCGGGCCGGGTTCGGGTAGACCTCCAGCGCGAGGGTATGAGGCAGCATGCCGGCCGGGGGCTCGATCGCCACGGCCTGTACCAGCGAATCCGCCCCGATCCCGATATCCCCCCACGAAGCCAGCCCCTCCGCGCAGAGCGTCGAGCCATCCAGCGTCGAGTTGTACGGCGTCCACGGGTCGCCGGCATCGGCGCGATGAACGAGCACCAGCTGCGCGGGATCGACGACCCCGCCCACCCCGGCCACATCCACGCAGGCCGTGTACACGATGCCGGCCAGGCTGTCGGTCCGCAGCGTCCAGTGGCGGTTGGAGGAGACATCGTTCGGCGTCACCGTCGAGCCATCCGGCGCGGTGGCCGAACCCTCGAACAGACCGAGCTGCGGGGCTACGTTTTCGTCGAACCGCGTGGCCACCAGCGTGCCGCCGGCAGCCGTCTTGCCCGGATTCTCCGTCGCTTCGACACTGATGCCCAGGCCATTCAGGATGATACCCAGGCTCCCCGGCGCCACCGGCGCCTCGAACGTCTTGTCCACATTCGTCACCCGAACGCAATCGCTGAACTCGCTCGTCGTACGCGTCGCCGCGGACGCCGTGGCGGTCATCGCGACGTAATCATTCAGTCCGATCGGGCCGGGCGGCAGCGTCAGCTCGAAATTCCCCGGCACGACTGCGGCGACACCCTGCAGAAGGCCTTCGGCATTCCCCCGGGCGCAGCTTTCAGAAACAAAAATGTCGACCTCCCCGGAGATCCCCTGCGATCCTTTAAACACGATCGATCCATCGACGCGACGAACGGCCGACAAAAGTGCAGGCGCCGGCGCGGCGATGAAGGGGTAATCGAGCGACTCGTCGAGCAGCTGGATCGAAGGGCCGGTGTTGCGAAGGAAATTCGTATGCCGAATCCTGTTGTTGGTCTCGCCATCGTTGGACCGGATGACGATGCCGCGCTCCCGGTTGCCCACGATGAAGTTACCCACCGAGTCTGCGCCGGCCACCCCGAGTTGCGTAAACGTATTGTCCGGAGAATCGACAATGATGACCCCACCGGACTGGTTCGGGATGTCCTGCTTCAGCTCGGCGTTCCCTCCGATGATGTTGCCGGCGAACGTTACCCCTTTCGGATTGCCGGGTTCGTCTTCCCCGGTACCTATCAGAACACCCCCACCGTTGCCGGAAATGACGTTGGCGGTCAGCCGCGCCTTCTCCCCGTCGCGGATATGTACACCGGCAAACCGATTGTCATCGGACGAAGCTCGGCCGTTGCCCAGTTCCTTCAAGCCCGAGAGGTCCGTTCCTATCCGGTTCAGGGTCACCTCGACACTGGAGGGAGAACCCGTACCGGGCGTGCCCGACGGTGCGAGGGTCCGCACCGACGACTGCAGGGCCGCCGCGATGGAGGCCCCGGGCGCAGCGAATGCCTCGCGTTTCTGGGATCCTGCTCCGAACGAAAAATCTCCGCCGATCAACAGTCCACTCCGTTCGTTGCCCGAGATCACGTTGCCGGCGCCGGGTCCGCCGATCCGTGTGCTGTCGCCCACCGCCGGCCCGTCCGTAAGCTGGCCCGGCACATAGATCCCGACGGTATTGGGGCGTGCCACCGTTCCTTCCGGATCGGTACCCAGGCGATTGCCGAGGACCCCCACGCCCTTCGCGGCAACCACGACGCCGAAGACATGCCCTCCGACCGTATTACTTACGATCTGGCTCTGATCGGCCAGCGCAACCGTGATGCCGACGGCGTCGCGTTCGGTCCGGGCCAGTTTGCCGTCGGCCAGGAGGCCGATCGTATTCGCGACGACAGCCGTCCCGCCGGCACGGGCGCCCAGGATGGTGACGCCGAAGATCCCGCGGATCCGATTCCCGTCGGCCTCCGTCGTGCCGCCGACGGTGACGCCCGCCACGCCGCCGTTGTCCGATTCGGTGACTACGGCGACGGCGGTGCCCATCCAGCCCAGCACGGCCGATGCGTCAACGTTCAGACCGATGGTGTTCGCCGCGATGGTCGATCCGTCAGGCGCGCCGGTGTTTTCGCCGAGATCCAGCAGCCAGACGCCTGCTTTCGGCTTCTCTTCCGTGGCGCCGGCCACGATGACGTTGCCTCCGCCGGCCTGTCCGATACGGGCGAACTTGGCCTCACCCGCTACAAACACCGCCTCCTGACCGCCCGCCAGCGCGACCGCGCCGGACATATCGGTGCCGATGAGGTTGCCGAGCACCTGGACGCTGTCCGCCGGCTCGGCCTTCGTACCTGTCACGTAGATCTGGTTCGCGGCGTTCGCGGCGATCACGTTGCCCGGCGCCGTACCCGGTGTACCGGTCGCGCCGCCGATCACCGTCCCGCCGGCCGAAACCACCGCGATGCCGTGATGACCCGACTCGGGCGTGTCGTCCGTCCCGTTGGCGAGCGCCGTCGTCCCGCCCGCATCCACACCGATCCAGTTGCCGAGAATCTTCACCCCTTTCGCCTCGGCGCCGGTGACGAGGATGCCGTGCGTGGTATTACCGCTGATGAGGTTGCGCTCGGCTTCTTTCGTGCCGCCGATGCGTACTCCAGGCGCATCCTCGATGTGAACACCCTCGGCGCCGTTCGCCACGGCGAAGGTGCCGTCCGCGGTCGTGCCGATCCGGTTGCCGGCTACCACGATGTTCTTCGCGGCCATACCCGAGACCGTCACGCCGGCGCCGGTGTTGCCCGAGATGACGTTCCGCTGCTCGGGCTTTTCTCCGCCGACGACGTGATCCGGCGAGCCATCGATCAGGATGCCGGTGCCGTTCCCGTCGGCCGTCACGCCGTCCGGCTGGAGGCCGAGGTAGCTGCCTTCGATGGTGTTGCCGCCTGCTCCTGCGAAGGTCACGCCGGCCGAGAATCCCCCTATGGCGAGGCCCCGCACTACCGAATCGCCGCCCTCAAGGACCAGCCCGTCGGCGCCGCCACCATGGATATGGACGAGCGGCCGATCGACATACCCTTTCTGGGTGGTGCCGTCGATTTCGATCGGTTGCGAACTGGCGGGTAATCCGCTGCTCACGGTGATGGTGTACGGCGCACTGCCGGGCAGGTCGAACTCGATGAGGTCCCGCCCTTCCTGACGCTCGGCGATCTGCAGCGCGGCGCGCAGGGTGCATTGTTCGCCCGCTTTGCCGAGGTCGGCGTCGCAGAGGTCGTCGCCAGCTTCCGCGTCCGGATTGTCGCCCGTGTCGTTGACGATGAGCCCGCGCGAGCCTGTCCACTCCAGCATGCGATTGGACAGGTAGGTAGTCGCGTTGGACTCGGCCTGGAACCGGGTGATGGCGCCGCCGTCGGCCTCCATCGTGTGCAACTCATACCCGCTCGAGATCGTCGGGCCAAAGTTGATGTAGCGCGACATCAGGGCGACCTGCGAATCGTCGCCGCTCCACTCGACGCCTTCGAGGTCGACATAGTCAAACCCGGGAATGTCGATCGCCTGGATCAGGGTGGGATCCTCGTGCATCGGCGGATCGCCGGGCACCGGCACGGTAAACAGCCGGTGGGCGGGCACTCCGGTGGCATCGATGATCTGGGTGCGCGTGAACAGGATGCGGTCGCCGGCGAAGGACCAGTCGAAGTTCTGGTCTTCGACATCCCGGATATCGGCCGTAAAATCCTCGGAGGGTGTCGTCACCTGGATATAGGGCTCGGACCCGTCGGCCTTCATGATCGCGAGCGCCGGCCACTGCCGCTCCGTATCCCCCACGTTAAACAGCAGCCACTGCCCGTCGGGCGACCATTCGGGGGCGTTTACCCAGACCCTCAGACCTTGCGAACCGGATAACAGGGGGATGGTCTCTCCGGTCTCGGGCGTATAGACATACAGCGTCTGCCCCTGATTCTCCACCCCGTTGGCCACGTAGGCGAGCCGCGTCAGGTCCGGCGACAGGGCGAGCATGCCGGCCGAGATCGGGAGCTCACCGAACGGTTCGGGATTACTGCCGTCGATGCCGGACAGCGTGAGCGTCCAGCCCGTGCCGTTATAGCTGCCCGCCACCCGTCGATTGCTGCGGATGTCGACCTTGTCCGATAGCAAGGGGTAGACGTCGAGCGGATTGACCGGCCATTCGGGGTCGTAGCCGCAGATGCGCGGCAATTCGCCTTCATAGCAAAGGGTGTAGAGCGAGGAGCTCTGGGCGAAAAGATACTGGGGACTGATGATCGCAACGAATGCGATCGCGAGAAGGGCACTACGATTTCGCACGATGAATTGGAACGGCTAAGGAGCGAAAAAGACTACCGTGTACTTCGTCACAGTAATCGCCCTTCGCCTAACCCGTTCCTCACCTGCAGCCACATGGCCAGATTTAACATGGTCACGCCGGCCGCGTTACTGTTCTAGCCGTGATAACAGAAGCCCCACGCCGCTGGCGTTGCCTTCCACGTCCTCCCCTCTAAGACGAAACGTGAAACGATCCTCCGTCCCGGCCGGAAAGCGTACGAGCGTCAGCCCTTCCGGCATGGTGAGCACAGTATCAATGCGCACCTCACGCTCGCGACCGGACAACCGCAATTCTATCTGATGTACAAACTCGGCTGGCTGCGATATGCCTTCTAGTTCACGATAAAGCTGGATCTCCACGCGCTGAATCGGGGAATCATCCGAAATGCGCGCGATAACGTGCATCGCTCCGGCCAGCGTGTCGGCGACAGCGGGCGATTCGAGCCGGACCTCGGGAGCCTTGTTATCATCGCTGAATGCGTCGCAACCCGTCAAAGCGGCCAGAGCCGTCAGGCTCATCGATAGAACTACACATCGCATCGTTTTCATTGTTAGATCCCGGTTTGGCCTGGTAGAAGCGCCTTGCCACAGTGTCTAAGGCGCAGTGCGCAGGGTTCGTAGCGATGTGTGTTCGATAGCGTGCAGAATGTGGTGACGGAGATGACCTTCGAGTGTATCGACTGCGTCAGACGGGACTACAGAACGACCCCGATGCATGTTCCTATCAGAAAAAAACTACGCCTGCCGCTCCGCCGGCTGGAGCTTCGCTTTGCGGAAATCGTGGAGCGTTTTGCGCTTGAGCGGGGTGACGAGGCTCGGGTTGAGCCGGCCCAGCCACGAGATGATGCGGGCATGCAGCGGGAAGACGATCATCGGGAGGTTCTTGGTGAGCCCGTCGATCACCGCCTCCGCGGCCTTTTTCGGCTTCATCGAGGCGAAGGGGATTTTCTTCAGCACGTCCTCGGGGCGCACGCCGCGGTATTCGGCGTGTTCGTAGATCTCCCGCTGGAGGTAGCCCGGGCACACGGTGCTCACCTTGATGCCGTAGGTGGCCGCCTCCTCGCGCAGCGAGAGCGTGAAGCCCACGATCGCGCTCTTCGACGACGCAAAGGGGGCGAGGAAGGGCGCCCCGGTCAGGCCGGCGACCGATGCCGTGTTGACGATGTAGCCCGACTTCTGCCGCTGCATCACCTTGAACGCCGCCGTAGCCGCGTAGACCGTCCCCCAGAAGTTGACGTCGAACACCCGGTGCCAGTCGGCGATATCCAGATCGTCCGTCTCGCCGCAGATCGTGATGCCGGCGTTGTTGAACAGGTAGTCGAGCCGGCCGAATTCGCTCGCGACGGACTCGACGAGATCTTCCACAGCCCGCTTGTCCGTCACATCCAGCATGACCGCCCGGGCGTTCCCCTTCTTTTCCTCAATCTGCCGCACGGTTTCCTCCGCCGCCCCCAGATCGATGTCGGCCACGACAACCGTCGCCTTGTGATGTGCCAGTTCCTGACAAAGCGCGCGCCCCAGACCGGCGCCCCCGCCGATTACCAGCGCTGTGGTGTGTTTGAAGAGATGCTGCATAAGGGTAAGCGGTTAACTGGTCACTGGTCACTGGTCACTGGTCACTGGTCACTGGTCACTGGTCACTGGTCACTGGTCACTGGTCACTGGTCACTGGTCACTGGTCACTGGTCACTGGTCACTGGTCACTGGTCACTGGTCACTGGTCACTGGTCACTGGTCACTGGTCACTGGTCACTGGTCACTGGTCGAACGCGTCGCTCCAGGCAGGTTCCCCATGCACAGTGACCGATGACCAATGTCCAATGACCGCGCCCAAAGGGCGCTCATGACACGGCCTCCGGCCGTTCATGCCCAGTGACCGCGCCCAAAGGGCGCTCATGCCCCCCAACACGTTACAAATATACAATATAGCAAAACTTTAAAACACCCTCCCTCGCGCATCCACTTCGAGCGATTCGAGCGGTTCGCCGGCCCGGGCCCAGTGGACGCGGTCCTGGAGGTTGATGCAGGGGCAGATATGATTCGGGATGACGGTCAGCCGGTCGCCGACGCGGGGGAGGGTCGAATAGCGGCTCATGTCCACCTGGCCATGCTCTTCCGTCAGCTTGCTGATCCGGGCCTCGGGGTATTCGATCACGTAGCCGTAGCCACTGTCCGGCGCCGGCCCGCAGAGGTCGCTCGTCAGCGTCTTGCTGCCGGCGTCGATCACCACCTGGCCGGGCACGGCGTCGCTGACGACGGTGCACACGATGTGCGCGGCGCATTCGTCGAGCGAGACGAACCCGCCGCGGACGGTGTTCATGTCGTTGAAAATGTAGGTCCCCGGACGGATCTCGGTCGCGTGGGACACGAAATGCGACTGATAGGCCGTGGGCGTCGATCCCCCCGACACGATGCGCGCCTCGAAACCGTGCGCGGCCCACATCGCGATCGTCTCGCCGAGCAGCAGGTCGATCCCGGAAAGCACCTCGGGATGTGTGTCGGCGGGGGACTTGATGTGGCCGGGGTAAAACATGAGGCCGTCGAGCCGGAGACCGGGGAGCATGTCGACGTGCTGGGCCAGTTGCAGCGCCTCCGCCGGCGACTGGACGCCCGTGCGCCCCAGCCCCACGTCGATATCCACCAGGATGCCGATCGTCGAACGCGCGGCGGATGCCGCTCCGGACAGGATGCCGGCCGCGTAGAGCGAGTCGACGCCGACGCGGATCGTCGTGGTCTTCGCCAGTTCGGCCAGTACCGCGCAGCGTTCCGGCTGGACCGCCGGGTAGGCCATCAGGATGTCGCCTGCCAGGCGCGCCATCACCTCGGCCTCGCCGGGTTTGGCGACCGTGAGCCCGATGGCCCCGGCCTCCAGCTGCAGCGCCGCCAGATGGAGCGACTTGTGCGTCTTGATGTGCGGCCTGAGCTTGATGTCGTGTGAACGGGCGTAGGCCGCCATGGTCTCGATATTCTGCTGGACGATGCCGGCGTCGATCGAGATATACGGGGTTGGGATGGACGTGTCTCTCACCGGTTTCCTCTCAACTCAGGTACTGCGGGTGCCGGCCTCGATTTCCAGGCCGAGCAGGTCGCGCCCCTGATCGACCAGCCGATTCACCTGCTTCAATCCTTCCATCGACTCCTTGCATACCTTGCCCAGCTCCTCCAGTTTGATCCGGATGAAGTTGGCCGAGCCGATGATCTTGAGGGCCTCCACGATGTCGTTCCCCAGCCGGATGCTGGCATCCAGATCGTCGATGCACCGCTGGGCTTCCTGCGCCTGGACGTCGTATGCGCGCTGGGTGTCGTCCAGATAACTGAGCGTCTGATCGCGGATATACGGATCGTTGATCGCCTGGGCCCGGAAGCGGAGCTGCTCGAGCATGGGGTAATAATTCTGGTTCAGGTCGTCGAGGCTGGCCCGCAGCTGATTGACGGCCACATTGGCCTGCTCCCACTTCTCGATGAAGGCGACCGTTTCCTTCTCGTTGAACTGCACCTGCGCGCTGAACAGGATGTTTTGCTGCGACTCCGTCGCCTCCTGCATCACGCGCTGCACCTGCGTCTGCTGCGTCTCGACACCCTGGATCGCGCGGTTGAAGCGCGCGGCGAGCGCGTTGTCGCCGTTGGTATTGGTGGCCGTGCACCCGGACGGAATGACGAGCAGGAAGACGAGCAGCGGAAGCCAGGACAGCCACCGCGCCGTTGTACGACAAGTACCTAGAGACGACGGGCACATAACGTTGACCGAATCGACCAGGAATAAAACGAGGCGTTTCACCCTTCCGGTCCGCACCCGTTTGCGAGCCCCCTGAACGTGAAACCTGAAACCTGGAACTACAACAGAATAACGCTCTGCGTGCGTTAACACAACGACGGCCGGCTCATGCGGCGATAGCGACGCTACAACGCCGGCCGGCCAAAGAAGGTTTGCACGACCTGTCGCGGCGGCGGCGGCGTCGCCATCGTGGCGACCAGGGCGCCGATCAGCGAGGCGGCGAAGCCCCAGATCAGCGGGTCGAGCCCGGCCGGCCTCCAGGGCTGCGTGGTGCCGGTGGCGACGAAGCCGACGACATACATCGCCAGGTACGCCCCGAACCCTCCGAGCATCGCGGCGAGCGCGCCGGCCTTGTTGAACCGCGGCCAGTAGAGCCCGAGCGCCATCGGGGCCAGAAAGGCGGCCGACAAGCCGCCGCCGCTGAATACGATCACGTATTGCAGAAACTGGGGGGGATACAGGGCGCCGACCGTAGCGAGCCCCCCCACGATGAGCGTACACGTATAACTCATCGCGCGGACGCGCGCCTCGGATACCGACGGATTGACGTGCTGCTGGTACATGTCCCGCACGACCGACGACGCGATCATGAGCAGGAAGCTGTCCACCGTCGACATCGCCGCCGCGAACGGCGCCGCGATGATGAGGCCGGCCAGCCACGGCATCCGGGCGGCATCCGCCAGCGTGAACGCCATCAACGGCATGATCCGGTCGGCCGACTGATCGATCCCGGGCACGATCAGCCGCGCACACACGAAGATCACGACGAGCGGCAGATAGATCAGGGTAAAGTAGATGGACAGCGCCGCGATGCCCCGCTTGAGCGTCTGCGTCGAATCAAACGCCATCAGACGCACCATATTGCCGGGTTGACCGGTGCCCGAGAGCGCCCAGAACACAAAAAACGACAACGCCAGCCCCAGCGGCAGAAAACCGCCGGCATCGGTCGGGCTGGGCCCCGGCGCGCGCACGTAGACGCCCGCCTCGCCAGCCCCGGCCGCATACGGCCGCATCGACACGACGCGGGCCGCGACACCCATCGGCAACGCAGCCGGCCTGCCCCCCTCAAACCCCGCTTGGACCGCGGCGATCTCCTCCGGGGTGGTCAACGCGACCGCCACCACCGGCGCCGAAACGGTCTCGCCGGCGGGGATGAACGCCGACTGGTTGGCGCGGAGCAGGGTCTCGCCTCCGGCGGCCGAATCCGCCACAGCGACCCAGGTATCGACCGGCACCAGGATGCCCGGCGCCTCGGCCGGCGTCGCCCGTTCGTAGACGATCTCGGCGAGCAGCGGCGGGGTCATCGCGTCGAGCGCCTGCGTCGCGCGGTCCAGGCCGCCCACCTGCTGCAGCGTCAGCACCAGCATCACGATGACACCCACCGACATCACCGCGCCCTGGAGCATGTCGGTCCACACCACCGCCCGGAACCCGCCGAACGTCGTATAGACGATCACCAGGACGGCGAAGACGAGCAGACAGAACACGTACTCGGGGCTCTCGCCCCCCGGAACGCCGCCGAAGGCGTTCGCCATCCCGACCGCCGCCGTGTGCATCGCCGGCACGTCGCGCAGCAGCTGCTCCATGATGATCGCCGCGAGCTTGAATTGCGGGATCAGGTAGACGAGCAGCATCGCCGCGATAAACCCTGACGCAAGCAGCGCCAGGGCCGGGCTGTCGAAGCGGGCGCGAAGGATATCCGGCAGGGTGATGGCCCCGGATCGACGCGAGAAGACGTTCAACCGCTTGCCCAGCAAGCCCATCCCGCAGAGCGGGAAGATCATGTAGCTGGCGATCCAGAGGGCGAGCGACCATCCATGCGTATAGATCAGCGCCGGAAAGCCGGCGAACGACCCCGCCGAGGCGCTCGTCGCCCCGTAGGTCAGCGCCAACGCGAACATCCCCAGCTCCCGGCTCCCGAGGAAGTACTCGCCGAGAAACGAGGCCCGCCGCTTGCCGGCGATATGCGCGAACCAGGCGAGCGAAAAGACGAGCAGCGTGTAGATGGAGAATACGACGAGCGCCACGACAGTCAGGGTCTGGGAGCCGCCGGCGACTCAGGCCCATCGGATACGGCGTCGTCCGCCATCCCGCGCAGCGCAAAAACGACCGTAAAGACCGTCGATGCCAGCCACGGAACGGCGACGCCCCAGAACACCCACGCCGGCCACCCCAGGACGCGCCGCGCACCCCACACCGACTCGCCGTACCCCATCCACCAGGACACGCCTACGGTCCACACCATGCTGACGAGCCAGGCGCCGAGGATGGTCCAGGCTTCGCGCCGGGCGCGGAGAAAGGCGGGGTCGGGGTCGAATTCTGTCATGCCTCAGGCCTGGAGTTCCAGGATCATCTCGATCTCCGTACAGGCGCCGCGGGGCAACTGCGCCATCCCGATCGCCGTGCGAGCGCCGACGCCGGCGTCGGGGCCGAAGATGTCGATCAGTAGCTGCGAGGCGCCGTTCACCACGACGTGCGGCTCGGTAAAGTCGAGATCCGAATTGACGTACCCGGTGACGCGCAGCACGCGCGCGATCCGGTCCAGCGACCCCAACTCCTGGATCACCATGCGGAGATTGTTCGCGGCGCACAGAGCGGCCGCCGCCTGCGCCTCCGCGACGCTGACCTGCGAGGGCACCTTGCCCGGACTGACCAACTGGCCGTGCGCCACAGGCACCGCGCCCGAGACATACACGGTCGTCCCGTGCACCACAACCGGTTTATAGATGGCGCCGGGCCCGGGGATGTCGTTCAGGGGATATCCCAGGTTCTCGAGTTTTTTGTCGCGTTCTCCCATGATCATCGGATGGATTGGATGGCCTCAGCGGGTGAATATGGGATACAATCCGGCGAAAAGCAATCAATCCGGATCAGTCGTGCAATGGCACGAGACCGTCGAGGCGAATGCGGTATCCTTCCACCTGATCTGCTCCGGTGTCATAGACGAGGCAGGTCGCCGGCACGTCGGCGCGCGCCCCGGGGTCGTAGCCCATCACGGCTCCGGGATTCAGCAGCCAGGTATCGCCCTCGCGATGCACGGCGTACCGATGGTTGTGGCCGTAACAGACGAGATCGTACGCGCCCGAATCCGCAAGCCCGCGCGCGATGTCCGGGTAATGGTTGGCGGCGATGCGCAGACCGTCCCAGTCCGCCCGGAGCAGTTCGCCGTGCAGCGTGACGTGCGGATACCGGGCGGCTTGCTGGGCGATGCAGTAGAGATCGCCGTCGTTGTTGCCAAAGACGATGTCGATGGGGCCGGCATAGGCCTCGGCCAGCAGCCCGACGACAAACGGCGCGCAGAGGTCGCCGCAGACGACCAGCTGGTCGGACGCCGGCCGGTGCTCCAGCAACGCGCCGAGGTTCCAGATGTGGTCGTGGATGTCCGAGATGATCAATATGCGCATGGTAGGGTCTCGCTAGCGGACGTGGGCATCAATCGGGAAGGACTTCGCCAAAAAACCGAAGCCAGTTGCCATAAAAAATCGCGTCGATATCGGCCGGCGCAAAACCGCGCGCCGCCAGGATACCCTCGAGCTTGCGGAGGTCCGCGATCGTGTCGAGGTCGCGCGGGGTCTGCTCGGTACCGAATCCCCCGTCGAGGTCGCTCCCGATGGCGGCATGCCGCGCGTTGCCGGCCAGGTCGCAGACCCGCTCGATGTGGTCAGCCACCGCCTCCAGGCCCACGACATCGGGCTTCGTCTCGCTGCGGACCCACCCGGGATACAGCATCCACGCATCCAGCGCGGCGCCGATCACGGCGTCGCGGTCGATGAGCCGGCGGATGTGCGCGTCGGGCAACTGCCGCTGGTGCGGCACCAGCGCGCGGCAGTTATGATGGCTGGCAAGCACGCGGCCCTGGTAGCCGTCCAGCGCCTGATCCATCGCCTCGTCGCTCAGATGCGTCACGTCGAGCGCCATGCCGAGGCGTTCGAACACGCGCAGCAAGGCCAGGCCGCGTTCGTTGATCGGGCCGGCGACGCCCGTGCCGGCGGCGTAGCGGCCGAGCCCGTAATGCGTCACGCCGGCGGCGCGAAGCCCGTCGCCCCACCACGCCTCGGCCTGTTCGGGGCGCACCATCGGGTCGCACCCTTCCATGCTCAGGATGATGCCGGGCACGCGGGTCGCCCCGGTCTCCCAGGCTTGCCAGTGCGCGGCGAGGTCGGATTTCGTCCGCAGCATCCGGATGAGCCCGTCTTCCTCGAGCAGCCGGTAGTACGCGCGCTGGGCCTGGGCGGCCGCGTGCGCGATGGCGGGCGTCGCATGCTCCAGGTCGGTGCGCTTGTAGCCGTTCTGGGGCGTCTGGGCGGCGCCGCTGCGGGCGAGCAGCGTGGCGACGCACACGGCGACGCCGGCGTCGGCCAGTTCGGGCAGCGTCGTGGTGCAGCGGCCGCGTCCCGCGACGTCGGTCATGTGCGCTTCGCGCCGGCGCAGTTCGCCGACGGTCAGGGTGAGATCGCGGTTATACGAAACCGCGTTCCAGGCAAGGTCGAGATGGGCGTCGAAAATCAGGCGCATGGGGATGGGGTATCACAGTTTTCGGAGCCGGACCTCCTCCACCGCGTGGTTGGGTCCCTTTCGCAGGATCAGGTCCGCCCGATCGCGGGTCGGGGCGATGTTCTCGACGAGGTTGCGCGCGTTGATCTCGCGCCAGACCGTCTGGGCGAACGCGTCGGCCTCCTCGAACGAGAGGGCGGTGTAGCGATGAAAATACGAGGACGGGTCGCGGAAGGCCGTCCGGCGCAGCGTGTGGAACCGTTCCAGAAACCACTGCTCGATCAGCTGCGGATCGGCATCGACGTAGAGCGAGAAGTCGAAGAAGTCGGACACGTACACCGGCATACGCCCCTCGCTCGGCGCCTGCGGCGTCTGCAGCACGTTGATCCCTTCGATGATGACGATATCCGGCTGGCGGATCTCGACGTATTCGCCGGGCAGGATGTCGTACGTGTGATGCGAATAGATCGGCGCGCGGACGACGGGTTCGCCGGCTTTGAGCGCGGCGACGAACGCGACGAGCCGGCGCTGGTCGTAGCTCTCGGGAAACCCCTTGCGCTTCATCAGCGACTGCGCTTCCAGCCGCTCGTTGGGATACAGAAAGCCATCCGTCGTCACCAGGTCGACCCGCGGGTGGTCCGGCCAGCGGGAGAGCAGCGCCTGCAGGATGCGCGCCGTCGTGCTCTTGCCCACCGCGACGCTGCCGGCCAGGCCGATGATGTAGGGCACCTTCGCCGCGGGATCCCCCAGAAAGGTCGCCGTCGCCCGATGCAGCCGCTGCACCGCCGCGACATACAGGTTGAGCAGCCGGGACAGGGGCAGATACACGTCGACCACTTCGCCCAGTGACAGATTCACATTGAGCCCCCGCAGGTGCTCGAGGTCGGCCTCCGTGAGCGTCAACGGCGTATCGTCGCGCAAAACGGCCCATTCCTGCCGGCTGAAGTTCACATAGGGGGAGTACACGGGCGCTGCGCGTTCAGGCATGGAGGATTCGACGGGGAGACCGCATGGAAGCTACGAAAATATTCCCCTCCGAAGCATGCAACATGTCCCCCGGCCTGCCGTAACTTTTAGACGATTGACGAAATATCAAAATGAACGCCGTATTCAAAGCCCTCAACGATCCCACGCGACGCGCGATTCTGGACATGTTGCGCAAAGGCGACCTCACGGCCGGCGAAATCGCGGACGCGTTCCAGATCAGCAAGCCCAGCATTTCCCATCACCTGGATCTGCTCAAGCAGGCCAGCCTGATCGATGCGGAGCGCGAGGGACAGTTCATCCGGTATTCGCTCAACACGACCGTCCTGGACGACACCCTGCAGTGGCTCCTGGCGCTCGTACAATCCAACCGGGATACCAATCATCATGAAGACACGTGAGTTGATCAAAACAGACTGGCCGGCGTGGCTCCTGCTCGCCCTTCCGTTCGTCGTTCTGGCGGTGATATGGGATCGGCTCCCCGACGAGTTGCCGGTGCACTGGAATGCGCGTGGCGAGATCGATCGCTACGACGCCAAGGGGTTCAGCGCCTTGATGATCCCGCTGATTGGCGTGGGTAGCTACCTGCTGATGCTGGCCGTTCCCTGGATCGACCCCAAACGGCAAACCGACGCCAACCAGAAGGCCATCCGGGCTTTCCGGTTCATCTTTCCGCTGCTGATGACCAGCATCTTCGGCGTCCTGTGCCTGAACTGGCTGGGCTATGCCATCGATATGGGCCAGACCATCTTCGTGCTGATCGCGGCGCTATTCCTGGTGATCGGCAACTTCCTGGGCGCGATCAAGCCCAACTATTTCATCGGGATCCGGACGCCGTGGACGCTCGAGTCGGCCGACATCTGGCGGAAGACCCACCGCATGGCCGGCAAGTTATGGGTTTTCGGGTCGCTCGTGATGATCGCGATCTGGTTTTTCGTGCCCTCGACCGCCTATCCCACGGTCTTTATCGTCGGCGTGGTGATCCTTACGCTCGTGCCGGTGGGATACTCCTTCTACCTGTATATGGCCGCGAAGCGGGCGGCCCGGTCCGAGTCATAAACCGGACGCCCGGGCGCGTTCACGCTTCCGGGTGGGCGGCCATGAACCGCTGGGTCAGCGCGCGCCGTTTTTCGTAGGCTTCGCGCGCGATCTGGACGTCCTCCAGGAAATACGGGAGCTCGTCCATCAGCAGCGCCTGCGGGCCGTCGACCAGCGCCTTGCTCGGGGCGGGGTGAAAATCGACCAGCACCATGTTCGCGCCGGCGACGATGCCCTGGGCGGTGGCGTGAAAGACATCCAGCATCCCGTCTGGTGCCGCCTGGCGGGAGCCGACGGAGTGCGATGGATCGACACACACGGGCAGCCGCGTGAGGCGCTTCACGACCGGGACGTGCCCGAAATCCACCATATTGCGATGCGGGCTGGCGAACGACGCCTTCATGCCGCGGAGGCAGAAGATGATGCGGGAATTGCCGTAGGTGGCGAGGTACTCGGCCGCATTGAGCGATTCGGTGAGCGTGATGCCGAAACCGCGTTTGAAGAGGACCGGGTAGGTCTGCTGCCGGCCGATGAATTTGAGCAGTTCGAAGTTCTGCGTGTTGCGGGTGCCCACCTGGAGCATCACGCCGGTGGGCCGGCCGAGGCGTTCTAGCGCGGCATCGATCTCGTCGATATGGCTCTCGTGGGTGATCTCCATCGCGATCACCTTGATGCCGTATTTGCCGGCGAGCTCGAAGACGTACGGAAGGCAATCCTTCCCATGGCCCTGGAACGAATAGGGGTTCGTGCGCGGCTTGTAGGCGCCCATCCGGGTGCACACCTGCCCGTTGGCCTGCAGCGCCTGCATCATCCCTTCGACATGCTCCGGCGTATCCACGGCGCAGAGCCCGGCGAAGATGTGCAGGTTATCCTGGTTGAAGGTGACCCCGTTGTACGTAAACCCGTTGGAGCGCCGGCCATCCTTGTGCCGGCCGATCATCCGGTATTCCTCCGAGATGCGGACGACGCGTTCCACCGCCGGCAGGGCCTGGATATCCTCGGCATTGAGCGCGGCGGTATTGCCGATCAGGTAAATCTCCGTGAGCACCTGCATCTCGCCGTGCACGAGGTGTTTTTTTACCTCGATGCCGGGCAGTTCGTTGAGGTGTTTCCAGGTGAGCGCGAACGCTTCCGACGATTCGTCCGTGTTCGGATGGAGGAGTACAAGCATGGGATTCTGGGCGTGGAACGGTGGCGGGGGATGAAAAGGTACTCGTTTTCCGCCGGCGGTTTCAAGCAACGCAGATGAAGATTTGACCCCTGAAAGGGCTTCCAGCAACCCATCCATGCAGCGGAATGCCGGTTTTGCGCCTTTTTAGGGCGGTGGCGTGTTCGCGCCGTTTTTCGGACCCGCTGTAGCGCAAAACAAAACGGACGATCACTCGTCTAAGCCCCTCATTCACACCGTTCCCGTCTTACATTCATTCGGAAGCGGCTTTTAGTTCACTGCCTTCCGGGATGTCCTGGGGCGTGTCGTATTTGAGAAAGGACGAGGGCCTACGGGCCAGCAGGAAATCGACACGCCTGTTCTATTCAAGACGATATTGATGGTGCCCACCGATCGCCTGTACGACGGAGCACCCGATTCCCTTCGTTCGGATATAACCATCGAGCGGTTCGCGCCGGCTCTACGACGCCGCGCTGTTCCCTTTCTGACTTCGCTCGATACCCACCAGCACGTCGATTGCGCTTCGCTGCGCTTGCCGGAGTCACGACAAACCTCTACATGAATTTTGATCAGCTCGACCTGAGCAAGGACGTCCTCCGCGGCGTCGAAGCTACGGGTTACACTACACCTACGCCCATTCAGCAGGCGGCCATTCCGGTCATCCTGGACGGCAAAGACCTTATCGGATGCGCCCAGACGGGCACCGGCAAGACGGCGGCTTTCGTGCTGCCCCTGCTCGACCGGCTCGCCGCGTCGCCCCGCACGCAGGGACCGCGGCGCGTCCGCGCCCTCGTCGTCACCCCCACGCGCGAACTCGCGCTGCAGGTTGACGAAGCCGTCCGCACCTACGGCAAGTTCACGCCGTTCCGCAGCCTGCCGATCTACGGCGGCGTGGGCATGTCCCCGCAGTTTCAGGGGTTGCGCCGCGGCGCGGACATCATCGTGGCCACGCCGGGCCGGCTCATCGATCACCTCGAACGCGGCAGCATCTCGCTCTCGCATTGCGAAGTGCTCGTGCTGGACGAAGCCGACCGCATGCTCGATATGGGCTTCATCCATGACGTCCGCAAGATCGTCGCTGCGACGCCGCGGAAGCGGCAGACCCTGCTCTTCTCGGCCACGATGCACGGCCCCGTCCGCCAGCTGGCGGACAGCATCCTGCAGCAGCCGGAGTTTATCGAAATCGGTCATCGCCGCAACCCGGCGGACACCGTCGAGCAGGCAGCCTGCCTGATCGATGAGGCCGCCAAGATCGATCTCCTGTACCACGTGCTGGAAACGGAGGACGTCAATAACATGATTGTCTTCTCCCGCACCAAGCACCGGGCCGACCGCATCACGCGCCGGCTCAACCAGGAAGGCTTCTCCGCCGTCGCGATCCACTCGAACCGCAGCCAGGCCCAGCGCCAGAAAGCGCTCCAGGGCTTCAAGCTCGGCCGGTTCCGCGTCCTCGTGGCCACCGACATCGCCGCGCGCGGCATCGACGTGGAAGGGATCACCCATGTGATCAACTTCGATACGCCGAATCTTCCCGAGAGCTACATCCACCGGATCGGCCGCACCGGCCGCGCCGAGGCCACCGGCCGCGCGATCACGTTCGTGACGCGGGATGAGATGGCGTATCTGCGCCAGATCGAGTCGTACACGGGCCACAAGATCGAGCGGATCGCATACGCTCCGTTCGCGGACCGGCAATATGATGAGCCGCGCCGGCACGAGCAGCAGCATGCGCCCGAGCGCGCGGCGCGCGGTCACCAGAAGGCCGGCAACGGCCCGCAGCGGCGCAACAACAACCGCCGCTCTGGCGCACGTCCGAAAAATCGGTAGTCGACCGAATCGTCGGCGTGGCGGGCAACCTTGCGGTGGCCCGCTGCGCCGGCGGTTCGATCAGCCCTTCAAACTGGCCATGATCCGTTTGACCGCGTCGCGCTTGACCCGGTCGACGCTCAACGTGGGCGGCAGCTGCCGGTACAGCAAGCTGTAGACGACCCCGTTCAGCATGGCGAAACAGGTCGCGCACGCCAGGCCGGCGTCCTCGACCGTCGCCAATCCCCCCGCCGCACATTCCCGCAAGGCCTCGGCCGCCAGATCGTATCCCGGCATCGCCCGATGCAAGCCCGCCTGCCCGTCACCGCCGGCGCCCGGCCCCATAAAGAGAATTTCAAACATCGCCTGGTTATTCAACCCGAATTCCAGCGAAGTCCAGAGCAGCGCCTCGAAACGGAGCAGTGGATTGGCGTGCTTGCGGGCAATCTCTTTCGCGATCCGGTAATGGAGCCGCGTCCCCTCCTCGACCAGCGCGGCGACGATCTCTTCCTTGTTCTTGAAATAGTAGTACAGGGTCGACGCCTTGCAGCCGGCCTCGGCGGCAATCTTGCGCATCGATACGTGATCGAACCCCTGTTCGAGCAAGAGCCGGCGCGAGGCATCGAGAACCGTCGATTTGAATTCGGGTTGTTCCATGGACGGGCCTGGGGAGCGCGGTGAAGGGATGATCCGTAGAGTACACCGTGAAACGCTCGGGATCAAGCGGACTACGGCGCTTTCGAGGCTTTCCTGGTTACCGGAACGCCTTTGCGGATATACCCTCTGGACGCCGGCCTCGGGAACCCTGTCAGACCCGGACCCTTTACCGCCGTCCTGCTCCGCCAAAACCCCCGCACGCGAACGCCGAACGCACCATGCGCGCCCTCCCTCCCCTCGCGGCAACCCTGTTGCTCCGTCTCATTCTGTCGACGCTCGTCGCCCTCCCCCTGGCCCTCCCTGCGCGCGCGCAGCATTCCGTGGCGCGCGCCTGGAACGAGGTGCTGCTCGAAGGCATCCGCAACGACTTCGCGCGGCCCACCGTTCATGCCCGCAACCTCTTCCATGTCTCCGCCGCGATGTACGACGCCTGGGCCGTCTACGACGCCGGCGCCGACACCTACCTCCTTGGCAAAACACTCCACGGTTTCGATTGCCCGCTCGCGGGCATCCCGGCGCCGGCCGACACCGAAGCGGCGCGCCGCGAAACCCTCGCTTTTGCGGCGTTTCGCCTGATACGCCACCGCTTTCGCAACGCGCCCGACGCCGAAGCTACCTTCATCCTGGCGGACTCCCTCCTGCGCGCGCAAGGCTTTTCGCCCGTGATCGTGGACACCGACTACACCTCGGGCTCGCCGGCCGCCCTCGGCAATTATCTCGCGCGGTGTTACATCGACTACGGGCTGCAGGATGGCTCCAACGAAGCGAACGCGTACGCCAATCTCGATTACGAACCCGTCAACCCGCCGCTCGTCCTCGACCAGTCCGGACCAACCGGCCTCGTCGATCCGAATCGCTGGCAGCCGCTCACGCTCGAGGTCTTCATCGACCAGAGCGGCAACGTCATCCCGCGCTCCACGCCCGACTTCCTCGGGCCGGAGTGGGGCAACGTCCAGCCATTCGCGCTCGACCCGGCGTCGCGCACTGCCTACGATCGCGCCGGCTTCCCCTACCCCGTCTACCACGACCCCGGCGCGCCCCCGCTGATCGGCGGCGAGGCCGGCGCGGAGTATCAGTGGGGCTTCGCGATGGTGGCCGCCTGGTCCGCCCAGCTCGATCCGCATGACGGGGTTATGTGGGATATCTCGCCGGCGTCCATCGGCAACGTTCCGGCCCTGCCCGAAGCCATCGCCTCTTACCGCGACTTCTACGACCTCATCGAGGGCGGCGACACGAGCGCCGGCCATGCGGTCAACCCCTACACCGGGCAGCCGTACGCGCCGCAGGTGGTGCCACGAGGCGACTATGCGCGCGTGCTGGCCGAATTCTGGGCGGACGGCCCCGACTCGGAGACCCCTCCCGGTCACTGGTTCACGATCCTGAACTACGTCAACGATCACCCCGCGCTCGT
>JAWKNW010000045.1 GCA_041391505.1 Rhodothermales bacterium | reverse complement strand
GGCGCCGAGCCGGCGCGCGAGATCCAGGCAATATTCCGGGCCGAACTGTCCGCCGCCGGACATGGCGATGATTCGCATCTCTGGATAATGCGCCCGGATATACCGCAGCGTTTCAAGGCCCTCCATAACGGGCATCAGGATGTCCGATATGACCAGGTCCACGGTAGCCTGGTTTTCGATGATTTCGAGGCCGGCGCGTCCGTCGCCGGCCTCTATGGGGTCGTATCCCTCCGCTCTGAGCATGCGCGCAACCATGCCGCGCACGCTCTCGTCGTCCTCGATGATCAAAATCCGCATGTCTTCACTCTGCTTGCTTGTGTACTGATCGGTAGTGCTTGCCAGGGTATCTAATGCCTCGCGGCGTCGAGGGTCTGCCGGATCGCATGCGCCAGGTCACCCAGTTCTATGGGTTTGTAGAGCACGTGTTCGATGTTGAGCCGCATGCGTTTTTCCTCGTTTACGGCCGTACCGTACCCGGTCATGAGGACGATAGGCAGGTCAGGAAACGCCTCCTTGATGCCTGTCGCCAGCTGTATCCCGGTCATTCCGGGCATCGTCAGGTCCGTCAGGACCAGATCGAAGGCGTGCGGCGACTTCTTCAGCATGTCGAGTACCTGTGCGGGATCGTGTTGGGTGTGGACAACATATCCCAGGCGCAATAACATGCGTCCGATCACATCGAGTACGGCGGACTCGTCGTCGACGACGAGCAGGTGTTCCGAGCCGCCGGCGGGCATGGCGCCGCGTCCCGCCTGTTGAGACGGCGCGGCGCTCTCGCTGACGATGGCCGGCAGATACACGTGCATCGTCGTGCCGATGCCCTGCTCGCTCTCTATGCGGATGTCCCCGTTCAGGCTCCGTACGATGCCGTACGCGACGGACAGCCCGAGTCCGGTGCCCTCGTTCACGGCTTTGGTGGTAAAAAACGGCTCGAAGACCCGTGCCGCCGTCATGGCGTCCATGCCGGTCCCGGTGTCGCTGATGGACAGGCGCAGATACACGCCGGGTTGGAGGCGTTCATGCCGGCCCATGTGGCGCCGCTCGATCACATGCTCCCTGAGCCCCAGATGCAACACACCGCCCTCCTTCATGGCCTGGTATGCGTTGGTGCACAGGTTGACGACGACCTGGTGGATCTGGGTAGCGTCTGCAAGGATCGGTCGGGTTGCATCGGGTATATCGCGCTGAATGGCCACATTCGCCGGGATCAGGGGCCTGAGCAGCCCCAGGGCCTCCTCGATCACATCCGGCAGCGACACGGCCGTGATTTCGCGATCCACCTGGCGACTAAACGCCAGGATATGCCGCACGAGTTCTTTGGCGCGTCGCGCGGCGCCATAGATCTCGTGCAACTCCCGGTAGCCCGGATCGCCCTCGCTGAGCGAAGCCAGGGCCAGATCGGAATACCCGAGGATCGGCGTCAGGATGTTGTTAAAGTCGTGTGCAATGCCGCCGGCGAGCGTCCCGATGGTTTCGAGTTTTTGCGCCTGGCGCAGCTGGGCTTCGAGCTTGATGCCTTCCTCCTCGGCCTGCTTGCTGCGCGTGATGTCCTCGTACGTTCCCAGCACCCCCACGATCTGCCCCTCGAGATTGCGCAGCGGAACCCGGTTGGAGCGGACGATTAGCTGGGCGCCCGATCCAATCACGCGCTCTTCCTCGATGGCGAGATACGACTCGGCGTCCTCCAGCACCAGACGTTCGAGCCGCTCGGCCAGTTCGGCCTCGTTGCGCCAGGGCATCTCCGCATCCGTCTTGCCGATGAGGCCGCCGGGGTGGCCGATGCCGGCATCGCGTGCAAAAAGGATGTTGCCGCCGCTGTAGCGCAGCTGGGCATCCTTCCAGTAGACGCGGACCGGAATGGCGTCCAGCACATTGATCAGGAAATTATGCGCCTCGCTGCGTTTGCGCATGTGGTCGCGGAGGCGCTCCTGGATCCGGTACGCTTCCGTGACATCCCGGAAGACGAGCACCACGCCGAGGATGCGGCCGGCCTGGTCGCGAATCGGCGCTCCGCTGTCGGCGATCTGATAGGTCGACCCATCGCGGGACCGCAGCATGGTGTCGTTGGCGAGGCCGACGATTTCGCCGGTCGCGAGCACGCGTTCGACGGGGCTTTCGGCCGGCTCGCCGGTCTCGGCGTGGAAGATCTGGAAGACCTCGCCGAGGGGCCGGCCGCGCGCCTCGTCGACGGTCCATCCCGTCATCTTTGCGGCGACGGGGTTCATCCGGGTGACCAGGCCGAACTCATCTGTCGCGATGACGGCGTCTCCGATCGATTGCAGCGTGGCCCGGATGCTCTCTTCGCGTTCGAGCGCCTGGCGTTCGGCACGCGCTAGTTCGGTAATGTCGAGCGTGGTACCGATAAGCACGGGCGCGTCTTCCTTGCCGTGGGGCTGGTAATAGAACTCGGCGCGGAGCCGGCGTTGTGTTTCGGGATCCGGCTCGCTCGTTCTGTATTCGATCACGTGATAGGCACCCGGCACCGCGGCCTTGACCACGCTTTCGTGCGTTTCACGGACCGCCGGCCGATCCTCCGGATGCACGTGCTCCATGAATTCGTGCAGGGCCGGTATGCCGAGCGCCTTGTCGCGACCCACCAGCCTGAACATTTCATCCGACCAGTACCCGCTGAGGGTTTCGAGATTCAACTCCCAGCTACCAAGGCGTATGCGGGCCTGGGCCTCCTCCAGATTCGAGGTGATGCGGAGCAGCTCCAGCTCCGCCTCGATCTGTTCGGTCACATCGCGGATGACTACCTGGATGTGGTCCTCCGCTGTCTGCTGCCTGGTCAGTTCGACAGTACGGGTAGTTCCGTCCTTCTTGCCGAGCCGATACAGGTCGCGACCGGAATAGACCAGTCGCTGTTCCGGGATCGCTCCGACCAGCGTGCTGAGTGACATGGTGGCCAGTTCCAACGCGGAATAGCCCGTCAGCTCCCGGGCCAGCGCGTTTGCGCGTCGGATGGCATCGTTTTGATCGATAACCAGCAACGCATCCGGCGCATGTTCGAAAAGTGCTTCGTATTGTGAAAGGCTGCGTGTCAGCCGGCCGTTGCATTGTTCGAGTTCGGCCTCCAACACCTGCACCCGTGCTTCGAGACGGTCGCAGCGTTCACACGGGTCTACATGAGGCGGGTCGGAAGCCATAGGCAATGCGGCACGACGATGAACTATTCGATGAACCATTCACCCGGGAAAAAGAGGAGGCCTCTTCTCCCCTACAAATACGTGCGTCTGACCCTGATTTGCAAGTAGGGATTTAGCCTACTGTTATCAGGGACAATAACGGTTCATTGCGAACTGCTCGGGGAGCGACCTGTTCCACAGGGCCCTCGATCGAACCAGAAAGCGCCCTCCGCAGGCGGTCGTGGGCTGTTTGCCGGCGGGATGCCCTGCACGAGGCTGCCGGCGTGCGTGAGATGATGGTAAGTGCGTCGGCGGGGACGCGCGGACGTAGACTAGAAACGGGTGCGTAGCCGCTGAGTATGCGCCATGGTTATTTTGCGGTGCACGATCGGGCTGCGATCGCTGCTGAACCGTGGCGACGGAGGCACCGGTTTGCGTTCGGGGCCATTCGGCGGCGGCGGCGGCGGGTTCGAGGACGAGCCTGAATCGCGATTCCAGACAAAGTGCCACAGCACGATTCCGACGACGATCGGCCCAAAAGCGATAACGACGCTCAAAAGTTGAAATACCCAATCCATTGCAATCATTCCTCGTCAGATTTCGGCTGAAGCGGGACGGCCTACCAACGACACGGGAATCGTTGACGGTTGTCGCATGCGTTTCGTGTGTATGGGCTTGTGGCACAGGCCCCACCGCGTGCGTTCACAGACCAGCAGGCCGGCTTCCGCCGGTGTCTGTGCTTAGTTGGTAGATCGGCGCTCGTCTTAAGATCTTTAAGCGCGATGCTTGCAGCGAATCACGATGCGCATCGAATGCTTTGATTATGAACCCCTTTTACGGTATACCTGAGTGGATTTCGATGTAATTGTTATCGGTGCAGGGCACAATGCGCTGATTACGGCAGCCTACCTGGCGCAGGCCGGGTATCGTATCGGCGTGTTCGAACGCCGGGATATCGTCGGCGGGGCCGTCGTTACCGAAGAGCGTGTGCCGGGGTATCAGTTCGATCTCGGCGGAAGCGCCCACATCCTGATACGGCTGACCCCGGTAGTCGAAGAACTGGGGCTTGAACGGTACGGGCTGGAGTACATCGACCTTGACCCGCTTTTTTTCGCGCCATTCGAAGACGGCGACTCCGTATTCTTCTACCGTAGCCTGGAGAAAACCGTCGAACACCTCGAGTCGCGTTTTCCCGGTGAGGGGATCGCCTACAAACGATTTCACGACGACTGGGTCGGCTTCGGCCGGGCTGTCCGCGATGCGTTTCTCGACGTTCCGGGCCCGTTTCAGCTCGGAAAAGCGATGGTGCGCAGCAAGATGAAGCTCGACTGGAAACGCGCGCTGGGCGACATCATGACGCCGTACGGCGATGTCGTTTCACGCTATTTCAAGGAAGAGAAAATTCGCGCCCCGCTGGTCTGGATGGCCGCCCAATCCGGCCCTCCCCCGACGGAACCCCTCAGCGCCCCCTTTTTGCTCTGGCACCCGCTCTATCACGAAAGCGGTATCGCGAGGCCGCGCGGCGGCTCCGGCATGCTGACTCAGGCGTTACGGCGCCATATTGAGTCGCATGGCGGAAGTGTATTCACCGGTGCTCCGGTAGATACAATTTTGCTGGAAAGAACACGTGCTGCCGGCGTGCGGGTGAAAAACAAAAACTATACCGCTCGTGCCGTCGTCTCGGGAACGCACATTAACGAGACGCTAAATCGCCTGTTGCCGGCGGAAAGCCGGCCCCCGGAGGCCGCGAACCTGCGCATCGGCAACGGATTCGGAGCCATTGTGAGACTCGCGCTGGATCGTCCGGTGCGTTACACCGCCTCCCCCGGTGTCGAAGCCCGGATGGGACTCCAACTATTATGTGAGTCGCCACAGCAGATCAACGCTGCGTACGGAGATTATTTAAAAGGCGAACCTTCTCACATTCCGCCCCTGGTTGCCATGACCTTCAGCGCGGCCGATCCTTCGCTTGCGCCTCCCGGGGGCGAGGTCCTGTGGCTCTGGGGGCAGTATTATCCGTACGAACTCGCGGGGGGCGCCTCGTGGGACGAAATCGGGGACCGTGTCGCCCAGACGATCATCGACCGGTTTGAGCGCTACGCCCCCGGCACCCGCGCGAGCATCGTCGATTATCTGTTTCAGCATCCGCTCTGGCTCGAGCGTGAGCTGGGGCTTTTCCGGGGAAATGTCATGCATCTGGAGATGAGCATCGACCAGATGTTCATGTTCAGGCCGGCGCTGTCGATGTCCGGCTACCGCGGGCCTGTGAAAGGGCTCTACCTGACGGGGGCATCCACCCATCCGGGTGGCGGCATCATGGGCGCATCGGGCCGAAATGCCGCCCGCGTCGTGCTGCGCGATCTGGAACGGAAAAAGGTATGATCTTCAGGCTTCGCCCTGCGTCATGGGAGGATTGGCATTGTGCGTTAACGCCTCCCGATAAAACTGGAGAAGGCGGTCCTCGATAAGCTCCTGCTTCTGAAGCATCTCGCCATAAACCTCTTCCTGATCCCGTTCGTCCAGCTTCGCGATGATATGCGACTGGCTCTCGTAGATCGTTTCGAGCATGGCCTGGTTCTTCAGCAGCATGAGCAGTACGGCGGTCGAATCGATATCCATAATGATGTGTTGGGTGATGAACGTCTTACTGCTAACATCGGCAATATGCGGCCAGAGTCAAAACAAATCTCTTCAAATGCCCAGCTTTTCCATCCGGCGCCCGGGATCCTGACGACGGAACGATGCCGCGGCTTCCTCGCCCGGCCATCCGGATGGTCATATTCGCGCCGAAAACCGTATTTCGGAAGCCCCCCTCCCACCCACTCCCCCATGCCGTCGTGACCTATCTCCAGTTCCATCTCGTTTTTATCCTGCCGCCGCTCGCCGTGTTGTTGGGCATGGCCCTCCGCCGCGGTCTTCCCGCCGGCGCGTGGAAAGCGCTGCTCTGGACGACGCTTATCGCGTTGATCTACACGACGCCGTGGGATAATTATCTGGTCTACGCCTCGGTCTGGGTGTATGGCCCTGAAAGGGTGCTCGGAACGATCGGCTACGTACCGCTGGAAGAATATCTCTTTTTCCTGCTGCAACCGCTGCTGACCGGCTTATTCTACCTGCTCTTTTTTGCCGCGACGCCGCCTGGAGACCGCAACGGCGGGCCCGGCGTTGTCGCCGTCATGCTGGCACTTGCAGCGGCGGGCGCCGGCATGCTCCTGTGGGGCGCCGAAAAATGGACGTATCTCGGCCTGATCCTGGCCTGGGCGTGTCCGGTTCTCGCCGGCATGTGGTTTTATGGCGGCGGCTACTTCGGGACGCGCTGGCGCGCGATGTGGCTGGCGGCGCTCCTGCCCTCGGTCTATTTATGGATCGCCGACCGGATCGCGATCGGTCTCGGCATCTGGACGATCGCCGAGTCGACTTCCACCGGCATCATGCTGCTGGGGCTCCCGGTCGAGGAGGCAACTTTTTTTCTATTGACTGATTTACTCGTCGTCAGCGGCGTAAGTCTGTTTCTGCATGGCGCGCACATTGCCGCACATCGCCAAACGCCCGCGCAGGAAACGTCATCCCTTACCTGATTGCTTGATACGCTATGTTTGGATCTTCTGCCGTCCCCGAAATGACCGTTCGCGAACTCAAGGATATGATGGATCGGGGCGAGACGCCCTTTATTCTGGACGTACGCAGTGAAGAGGAATACGCCGCCGCCAATTTGAACGGCAAGCTCATTCGCCTGGATACCCTCCCCTCCCGCATCGATGAACTCGAGCCCTACCGCGATCAGCTGATGGTGGTGCACTGCCGCTCGGGTGCGCGTTCGGCGAACGCCGTCCAGTTTCTGATGGCTAACGGCTTCGACAACGTGCGCAATCTGAAAGGCGGGGTGATGGCCTGGAGTCGGGAGATCGATCCGACCATGCCGACGTATTGAAGGGTTCAACGTTTCAGGTTCGAAGTTCTAGGGGTTTCGAAACCTGGGACGTTAAAACTCTGGCGCCGGCGAGGTCGTGTCTGAAAAATCGTTCGGGCCGTCCCGGAGCATCCAAAAAACCGCCAAAACAGCGTAGGATCCTGAATCACGTTCAGGATACGTTGCTGTCTGAAAGATTTTTCAGGCAGCACCTAGTTTTTCTCGCACGCCTTCCAGGAGGGCTTTGGTGGCTTTGATGCCGGCGTCCTCACTCACCTCGGAGCCTTCGTATTCGATGCCGACGAAGCCGTGGTAGCCGGCGTCCAGCACGATGCGCATCATGCGCTCGAAATCGGTTTCCATCTCATTCCCCCGGGCATCGAACCGCATCGATTTGGCGCTCACGCCTTTCGCATACGGCATCAATTCCTGCACGCCCTGGTAGCGATCGTACCAGAGTTCGGGGCGGATGTCTTCGGTCACGGAGTCGTCGCCCAGATAAAAATTGCCAAAGTCGGGCAGCGTCCCGGCGCGGGGATGGTCGGTGAGCCGCATGACGCCGGCGAGCCACTGTCCGTTGCTGGAGATGCCGCCGTGATTTTCCACGATGACGTTGATGCCGTGTCCGTCCGAGAACTCGCACAGGCGCCGCAGCCCGTCGGCGGCGAGCTGTTGCTGTTCCGCCGGCGCCAATGACGCGTCGCTGGCCGCATTCACCCGGATCGCGTGGCACCCGAGGAACGCGGCCGCCTCGACCCACTTGTAGTGGTTCTCGACCGTACGCAGGCGGTCGGCCTCGGCCGGCGCGCCGAGAGCCCCTTCCGCGTCGCACATGATGAGCACGCTGCGAACCCCTTCCCCGTCGGCCACGCGTTTGAGCGCACCGAGGTATTCCATGTCGCGCGCGCGGTCGTAGTAAAACGTATTGACGTATTCGACCGCTTCGATGCCGTAGTCCCGGCGCGCGATCTCCGCAAAACGCAGCGGGTCGAGCCGGCCGCCGAGGAGGCTCCGGTAGTCGTCGCTGACGAGGGTGCGGTCAAAGACATCCCACCCGATGGCGCGCGGATCGACGCTGAAGAACGATCGATGCAGGGACCACTGGGCCAGCGAGATGGAAAAGAGGTCGGCGGTGCTGCCGCTGGGCGCCGATGACGGCGTGCAGGCGAGGGGCGCGAGGCTCATGCCGGCCACAGCGCCGGCGCCGGCGCGAAGGAATATTCTCCGATTCATGACATCAACCCGTTGTGGGCGTAGTATTTTGGCCCGATTGGCTCAGACCGTCGATGGATAGGACGTCCAGCGAAGGTATGACGATTCCGAGAACGATGCGAACGATGCCACCCATTATCGTATTGACTGGCCCCACCGCCATCGGCAAGACGGCGCTCAGCCTCGACCTGGCGCGCCGGCTGGATGCCGAGATCGTGTCGGTGGACAGCCGGCAAATCTACCGCGAGCTGAACATCGGTACGGCGAAGCCGGGGCTGGCGGAGCGCGGCGGGATCGTCCATCACCTCATCGACGCGTGGCCCCTCGAAGCGCCGCTCTCCGCCGGCATCTATACGCGCGAGGCGGAGGCCTGCATCCGTGACATCGTATCCAGGGGCAAGACCCCGCTGGTCGTCGGCGGATCCACGCTGTACCTGGCGGCGCTCACCCAGGGGCTTTCGGACATTCCCGACGTCCCGGAGGCCGTGCGCGAAACGGTGATGGCGCGACTGCAAGCGGAAGGCCCGGATGCCCTGTACCGGGAGCTGGAGCGGGTCGACGCGGCGTCGGCGGCGACGATGGATGCTACGAAGACGCAACGCCTCGTGCGGGCCCTCGAGGTGTACCTCGGGACGGGGCAGCCGTTGTCGTATTACCACGGCACGGTGCAGCCGCCGGCCTTCGCCTACCGCACCATCGTGCTCGACACCGACAGGACGGTCCTCTACGATCGCATCGAACGGCGGGTGGACGCGATGCTGGCGAACGGACTGGTCGAGGAGGTGCGAGGGCTGCTCGCCCGCGGTATCGATCCCGCGCTGCCGGCGCTCCGAACCATCGGGTACCAGGAGCCGATCGCGATGCTGCGCGGCGAGATCGACGAGGCGGAGATGACGCGCCTCATCAAGCGCAACACGCGGCGGTATGCGAAGCGTCAGCTGACCTGGTTTCGTCGCTATCCGGCGTACGAATGGGTGGACGTGGACGAGGCGGTCCGCACGCCGGAACGCCTCCTGCAGGGCGTCAGCTAGCGGGCCGGGGGCGCCGGCGGTCGACGGAGGGGGCGATCGGGTTCTTGTCCAGCACAAAAAGATGCTGCCGGTGCAGCACGTTTCCCCATCCCCCTTCGGCCACGAGGCGGGCGCCGCTCTCGAGCATCAGGCGCTTCCATTCCTCGGCCCGGCGAAACGCGAGGTGGGCTTCCTGATGGCGCATGACGCCGAACGACCGGATGCGGTTGGCCAGGATATCCAGCCGAGTCAGCCGACGCCGCTCGGCATCGGTGGTGAAAACCGATTCGACGATGATGACTCGGCCGCTGGACACCCGCAGGGCTTCCTGGAAGACTTGCTCCGGCTCCGCGCAATGATGCAATACGAAATAGAGGACGACCGCGTCGAACGCGCCATCCTCGAAAGGCAGCCGGCGTCCGTCGTAGCGCGTCAACGGCAGGCGCGTCCGGTTCATGTCCTCGACATCCGCGAGGACGACCTCCGCGCCGGTACGCTTCTGAATCGCCTCGCCGACAAAGCCCTCGGCGGCGCCCAGGTCCAGGACCCGCACCGGTGGGTCCTGACGACGCGGGAGGTGATGGATGATCCGTTTCGCTTTTCCGTTCGCTCTGAAGCGCATGAGGGCGAATGCGTTATCGATGATGGTTTTTCGGTAGACGACGAGCCCTATAGCGAACCAGCCGATCCAGGCGAGATTCACGAAGAGCCAGTAGGGGCCGTCCACGTACCGGAGGTAGGTCCCCACCGAAAACGCGGCCAGCCAGTGCCAGTGCCAGGGCGCGCGTTTTTCGAACACGGCGAGCATCAGCGCAGGCATCAGATACCACGGATGCACGGTGGTGGACAGGAGCAGGAAGGCCGTCGTGGCCAGAAGCAGGATCCGTGCAAGGGGGGGCTTGCGGAAGGCGTCGTAGACGTAGAGACCGCCCATCGCAAGGAGAAAAAGAAGACGAAACGCCGGCCCGAGCTGTTTGCTCCAGTCGTCGCCGGTGAAGAGGGCGAACGCTTTTTTTACGGCGTAATACAGGCCGGCATTAAACTCGAAATACCGGACGTAGAGATCGAGCGATTCCCGGATCTGCGAGAAAAACGCTGGGTGCCAGTAAGGTGCGAGCAGCGCCAGTCCCACCGCCGCGCCGGCCGCCATGACGCGCCAGCCGTGGCGCATGGTGAGAAAAGGAAAAAAGACGAACGGGTAGAGCTTGGTCCACCCCGCCATGGCGAGCGAAGCGCCGGCCCACCCGGGGCGCTGTTTCCGGGACAACCAGAGGGTCAGCGCGAGGAAGAACAGCAGGATCGACTCTGTGTGCGCCTGCCCGGCGGTTTCGATGAGGACGAGCGGATGCCAGGCATACAGCGCGAGCATCGGCGCGGTCAGCATCCGGGCCAGCAAGGCCAGCGCCCCAAGCTCGAACAAAACGAGGATCCCCTTGATCACATAGAAACTGACCTGCCACCCCCGGTCGTACACGAGACCGCCGGCCAGGAATACGCCCTGGGATACGGGTGGATAGACCGTGTAGTAGGATTTCGAGTTGAGGACCTGGTAGAGCGAATCGGTTCGATGGGCCTGGAGGGCGTCGGCGTCCGGGCGGTACAGGTAGGGATTGACCCCTTCGGCCTGGAGCATGCCGTCCCAGATGTAGCGGTAGGCGTCGTCGGACAACACGGGCGGCCATGCGACGTAGAGGAGCCGCATCGCGACGGCGAGCCCGAGCACCCAGCCGGTGGTGAGGCGGCCTTTCCATACGATGCGCGCGAGGACGACGGATGCGACGAGGGTGAGCGCCACGAATGCCGGCCAGCGCGCCGTGTCAGGCGCGCCATATCCGATACCGACAAGCAAGACCAGGTAAATCGCTGTCCACACCAGGGTGCTTCGCATGGACCATCCCCATCGCGGTTAGAGGTGCGCGGGCAGGATGCCCCGCATAAGGCCGATCATTGCACGTGAAAGATCATCCGGATTCGTCGGCCATTATTCTCCAGGTGCACTTCTTCCGCCATCTCCCGGATAAAAAACAATCCGCGTCCGCCGTCGCGCAGGACATTTTCGGCGGCGATGGGATTTCGCACGCGATCGGGATCGAACCCCTCCCCTTCGTCCTCGACCGTGAGCTCCAACCGCCCGGAGGTGTAGATCAGCTGGATGTCCACTTTCTTGGCCGGATCCTCGGCGTTGCCGTGTAAAATCGCATTCGTCGCCGCCTCGGACATCAGCAGGACGACCTTGTACGCCAGTTCCTCGTCGAGCCCGAGCGTGCCGACGAAATCGTCGGTTTGCTCGACCAGTTCGTCGAGATTGCCCAGGTCGCTGGAACATTCAAGAACGAGGTGGTTAGGGGATTTTGTCTTTACCTGGATCATACGGGCGTTACAAAGGCATCAGCAAGGAACATCTCGCGCGCGGTCTTACGTAATGTTGAACTGACGGGTGCATAGTTACCGAATAATCCCCATCCAAACAAGAACCTCGCCGACGCCCCTGCCGGCGGCTTCGTTTGCCAATTACATGCCAGTAGTCGTACTCCTCGTGGCCTTGCTCTTTCACGGCGTGCCGGCCGCGGGGCAATCGTCGCCGTTGACCTACGAAATCAACGTCGAACCGCTGCGCCAGGAGCTTCGCATCACGGGGCACGTTACGGATGTCCGGCGCGGCACCCATCGCGTATTTTTTCCCCGAACCTATCAGCGCGCGGTCACATTTTTTGTGTCGGATCTGACCTTCTTCGACGAGACGGGTCCGCTGGCGCATCGTCAGGCCGAGGCCAACGCGTGGGACGTAGATGTCGAGGGCGATTCGTATTCCTTCAGCTACACGCTCAACCCGGAGGGCGCGCGGGTGCTGTCGGAGCTGGCGTGGGGCGGCGCCATCTCGCAACTCAACGACCATGTCGCGTTCTTGAGCGGGAGCATGGCGTTCATCCTGCCGGCGCGCATCCGGCTGGACCAGACGATCGCGCTGCACTGGCAGGTGCCGCCCGGATGGGATGTGGTGACCCCGTGGTCCACGTCCGGCGAAACCACCCAGGTGCCGTCGGTCTACTCGCTCGTCAACAACTACTTCGGGGCGTTCGCCAACAGTTCCACCGTCAGCCGGCGCTTCAAGAACCTCGATCTGACGCTGGTCTGGACCGGCCAGGACGACATCCGCGGCTACCCCGAGGCGCTGATCGCCGCCGGCCAGGTCGTGGGCGCCGCGATCGATATGTTCGGCGGCGAGGCGCCCATGAGTCATCTCACCCTGATGATGCGCGACAGCAACGCCGGCGAGCAGTACCGGGCGAGCACCGAATCCAACACGATCGAATTCAACTTCCGCGAGGGCCTCACCTTTAGCGCGATCTGGCAGCGGGATCGTCTGCGTTTTCTCGGCCTGCTGGCGCATGAATTCGTCCACACGTGGGATCGGCGGGATGAAAAGAAGGCGCTCGACTATGTGCAGGTGCCCGAATGGGGCGAAGATTCGTGCTGGATCCGCGAGGGCATCACGGATTATTTCAGCACGCTGGTGCTGATGCGCGCCGGGCTGATCTCCTCCGAACAGCTCGTCAACCGCATCCAGATGCAGTCCGACCGCGCGCGGGAGGCCGATCCGGCCGGCCGCATTTCGCTCGTCACGGCCTGCGCCCGGTTCTACGACGACACCATGGCGAACCGGTACGCCTATAACGAGGGCGCCTCCGTGGCCTTCATGCTCGATCTCGAGCTGCGCCGACTCAGCAACGGCACCCAGTCGCTCCCCCAATTCATGAAGCTGTACTTCGACGGCCGGCGCTATCAGGAGAAATCCATGGCGAGCTTTATGGAGGACTGGAAGAACTACGCCCCGCCGGCCCTGCACGACATCGACGAGATCGTCGCGCGGACGCAGCCGATCGACTTTACGGCGGCGCTGGCCGCGATGGACATGGAGCGCACCGGTGACCGGTGGCGGGCGCCATCCCAGTCGCGTTTCAGCTGGTACTTCCGGTAATGCCAAAACCCTCGAATCGCAGGAATCGAGGGTTCTGGGTTGCACTGAGGTTCGGTTCGACGTGCGTCAGGCCGGGCTGTCGGAGAACAGCTGGAGCTTTTTCTGCTCGGGCGTGGACGCGCCTTTGTTCGCGGTTTTGATCAGCGCCGACGGCTCGGCCGTCCGGATCGTTCCTTCGGCCAGCTTGAACTGTTCGACCAGCGTGCGGAGGTTGCGCGCCATGCCGGCGAGCGACTGCGCCGAGGTGGTCACTTCGGCGACCTGATCGCTCATGCTCATGTTCTCGGCGTTGGCGCTGACCGACTCGATGGCCTTGCTGTTCTCCACCGCCACCCGCGTCATGCGGTTGATGGCGCCGGTGACGGCGCGGGCGCGATCCGTCATGCTTTCGGTGGCGGCGGTATTGTCCCGCACGACTTTCGAGACGCGCTCCATCGCTTCGACGAGTTCGCCCGAGGAGCCATCCATCTGGTGCGTGGCCTGGGCGATTTCCTCCACCTGGCGGTTGACCTGCTGGACGGCGTCCAGGAAGCGCGTCAACGTCTGGCCGGCGTCATCGGCTCGCTGTACGCCCAGTTCGACTTCCTCGGCTCCTTCCGCCATCGCCGTGACGGCTTCGGCAAGCGCCTGCTGAATGGTGTTGATCAGCGTCGAGATCTGACCGGTCGCCGCGGTGGCCTTTTCGGCGAGGAGGCGCACCTCGTCGGCCACGACGGCAAACCCCTTGCCCTGTTCGCCGGCGCGGGCCGCCTCGATCGCGGCGTTGAGCGCCAGCAGGTTCGTCTGCGAGGCGATGTCGCCGATCGTCTGTACGATGGCCCCGATCTGATCGGACCGCTCGCCCATTTCGCGGACTTTCTGGGTGGAGATACCCACTTTCTGTTTGATGCCCGTCATGCCCTGGATCGTCTGCCGAATCGAGTCCGCGCCGTCGCGCGCCGCGTTGGCGGCGAGCGCCGAGCCGTCCGCGCTCGAACGGGCGTTGGCGGCGATCTGCTGGATGACGTGCGCCATCTCGGTCGTGATGTGGAACGAGCGGTCGACCGCTTCGGCCTGTTCCCGCGCGCCGCGCGCCACTTCCTCGATCGAATCCGCCACGTTTTCCATGGTCTGGGCGGCCATCTGAATGCTTTCGATCTGTTCGGTCGTCTTCAGGGCGACTTCCTGGATCACGTTCGAGGCGAGCGTCGAGGTCTCGCCGGCGCTGACGGCGGTCTCCGACAGCTGGGACGAGGCATGACCCACCTTCTGCGCGTCGCTGGCCACCTGCCCGACGAGGTGGTTCAGGCGCGAAATCATCTGGCCGTAGGCGGCCTCCGAGTCCTTCAACTGTTTGACCATGGTGTTGAAGGACGACGCCATCTTCCCGATCTCGTCGCGTGATCGCGAGGCGATGGGGGTTGCGGTGGATTTGAACTGGCCGGTCAGATCGCCTTGCGCCAGTTGCTGGAGGACCCCGGTCAGTTCTTTCAGCTCCACGGTCGCGATCTGGTTCATCGCACGCGTCATTTTACCGAGCGGCGTGCTGATGGCGCGGCTCAGGAAGAGGGCGATGAGTACGGACAGGGCCAGGGCGATCGAAGTGAACCAGAGGCTGACCTGTTTGCTGCGGGCGGCCTGGTCAATGCTGGCCTGGAGCGAATGGTCGGCGAGGTCGCTCATTGAGGCCACGAGCGTTTCCACCCGATCTCCGATATCCTCGGCGAAGGCGTCGAATTCTTCCATGGCCGCGTTCCCGCCGGCGGGCCCTTCGGCGATGTAGCGCTCCGCCATCCACTGCCCTTTTTCATAGAACGACGTGAACGACGTTCTCAGCCCTTCGAGGTCGTCGCGCAGTTCGGGGCGGAGCCGCATGAGCGCATCGATGTTGGTATACAGATCGGCGGCGTAGCGCGCCGCCTCGTCGAATCCATCGTCAAAACCTTCGGCCCCGCGGGTGGCGCTGATATCCGTCAGCCACTGCTGGACCTGGATCACATCCAGCTTGATTTCCTTGGCAAGGACGGCGGCGGCATAGCCCTGGTCGCGGGCTTCCTCGATCGCCGAGATCCCCTCGTTTAGCATGTTTCGGTTCTCAACGGTCAGCGCGCCAAAAAGCAGCGCGATGACACCGAATCCAGCGAGGAGTTTGACACGAATCGACATATCGGACACTTTGTGCAAGCGTGAAGGCAACAAATAGAACTGGCTCTGGTATCGGCCGGAAGCCCCCTCTTGTTAATGAGAATCGCTCACATCATGCGTATAAAACCGGTTACCCGGCGCCTTCACAGCCTGGCCGTCCTGTTATTCCTATCGTGCAGCGCATATGCTCAGGTCGGCAGCTGGGAGACGCTCGACGGCCTGCCCCGCCGCATCGGCGGGCGGTATGACGATATCTTTTTTGCCACGCCCGAAACCGGATGGGCCGTGAACGGGGGCGGTTTCGCCTACCGCACGACGGATGCCGGCGAAACCTGGAAGCTGGTTCTCAATGCCGGCATCTACCTCCGCAGCGTAGGTTTTGCCAACACCCAGGTCGGGTGGGCCGGCTCGCTGTCCAACACCACCCTGCTGCTGCAAACGAGCGACGGGGGCGACACGTGGGCAGACATCACATCGCGCATTCCCGAGCCCAGGCCCACGGGTGTGTGCGGGCTGTATGTCGTGAGCGACCGCGTCGTCTACGGCGTCGGACGATTCGATGGGCCGCCGGTGCTCATCAAGACGGCGGATGGCGGCGACACGTGGAGCAGCCAGGACCTGACGGCCTATGGCGTGGGCACCCTGATCGATGTGTACTTTTTCGATGAGAACCGGGGGATCGCCGTGGGCGGCACGAAGCGCGATCTCACGGGCAACGCGGTGGTCGTGATGACGGAAGACGGCGGCGCCACCTGGTCGGTGCGGCACACGACGCAGACGGCGAACGGGGTGGGTGGCGAATGGGGCTGGAAGATCTCCTTCCCGACGCCCGACATCGGCTATGTGTCGATCGAATACCCATTCAGCAACCCGACGGGGCGCGCGGCGAAGGTGCTCAAGACGGAAGACGGCGGCGACAGCTGGCGCGAGCTGTCCGTGGAAGGGAGCACGAGCCCCGCCGGCCTCCAGGGCCTAGGCTTTGTCTCGCCGCAGCTTGGTTGGACGAGCGGCCGCGGCACGACCTCCATGACGACCGACGGCGGCGCGACGTGGACGCAGGTCGCGGTGATGGATGGTCAGGTTAACCGCATCCGCCTCATCAATGACACCCTCGCTTATGCCGTGGGCCAGCGCGCGTACCGCTGGCGCGCCGCATCGCAATCCACGGCGCGCGAGCCGCTGCCCGACCGCATCGAGCCCTTCGAGCTTGAGCAGAACTACCCCAACCCCTTCTCGGCGTCGACGACGATCCGGTACCGGCTGACCCGGGATGCGCACGTCCGGGTGCGCGTCATCGACCTGCTCGGTCAGGATCTTCGAACGCTGGTCGACACCTACCAGGCCGCCGGCGTGCAGGAAGTGACGTGGGACGGTCGCAACGAAGCCGGCCAGCGCGTGGCGTCGGGCGCGTACATGTACCTGGTCGACATCGGAGACATTGCAGAAATGAAGACGATGGTCGTCTTGCGAGACTGAACCCGTGCATCAGGCGATGCGCCCGATGCCGAACTGGTCGCCCGTTTCGGTTATGCGGTCGCCTTGCAGGTGCACCTCCACCATCTTTTCGCTCCCTACGGCGAGGCCGGTCTCGTCGGTCAGCGTCGCCACGATCTCTTTGGTCGCCACATCGAACACTTCGCCGGTTGAGGGATAGGCGTATTTCCCATCCAGACTGAACGTGACCCAGCCCGGCTGGTCGCGTACGGGCAGGCTGGCGATCTGCCGGGGCGGCATTACCGTCGCGTCGAAAACGTGCATGTGGCTGTTGGCGCCGTCCGACACCCAGATTTCGCGTTCGTCGGGCGTCATGCCGATGCCGTGGCTCGGGCAGCCGTGGCGTTTGACGGGGCCCTTCTCGAAGCCGGCCACTTCTACCCGGTGCAGCATGTCACCGGTTTTGAGATCACCGATTTCGAAGCCGAGCAGCTCGTTGACGTTCACAAAACACAACGTCTGGCTCCCGTTCACCGTGAACGGCCGAATCGGGTTGCTGAAGGGGCCCACGGTTTTTTTGACGGTGTGCGTCGCCGTATCGGCCACCGAGAGTAGCGGCGAACGGAGGCCGGCGAGGTAGACCTCCTTGCCGTCGAGTCCGTAGATGGTGTTGTGCGCCCCGGAGCCCACCTCGATGCGCGCGAGCACGTCTCCCGTCATGGCGTCGGCCACGTGCCAGTGCCCCTTCTCCAGCGAGGGGATATAGAGCACGGTGCCGTCCGGCGACAGTGTGAGCCGGTCGCAGCCGCCCTCGTACGCGACATCCCACAGCATCTTTTCAGTGTGCAGATCGATGCAGCCGACGCGTTTGATCGTGCTCACGTACAGCCGGCCGGTTTTTCCGCTGGCCGCGACCCCTTTCACGTTTTCGGGGTCGACGCCCTCGACGAGATCCCAGGTGGGGATCCGTTTCACGAAGCGGTGCCCGTTGTCGATGTCGAACACGATCACGCCGATTCCGCCGTATTCGAGGTAATTGCGGATGCCCGGCGTGGCGACATAAAGCCGGCGCGAAACCGGCGCGGCCGATGCGGAGCATCCGGGTCCGACGAGGGAGGCGGCGGCCAGCGCGAGGCCGGCATGCTGGACGAACTGGCGGCGGTTCAGCGGCATGGTATTGTACGGGAGGATTGGAGTCGACGCACAATATATAGGCTTTCGCCGAAATTGTCTTTGATTCACTTGCCGGCGGGTTCGTAGCTTGACGCCCGGAACGTAAACCCATCAGGCCGTAAACCCATCAGGCTATGCGCGCCGGCTCGCGAGCTATCCCGCCCACATTCGACGAATACCTGCTGGCGCTGCCCGCGCCGCAACGCGAGGCCCTGGAGGATCTCCGCGTCCTGATTCACCGCGCCGCGCCGGGCGCCGAGGAATGCGTCAGCTACCAGCTGCCGGCGTTTCGGCTGAACGGAAAGATGCTCTGCGCGATGGGCGCGACCAGGAAGCATTGCGCCCTGTATCTCATGAGCAACACCGTGGCCGCCGGCTTCACGGATGAGCTGGCCGCCTACGATACCGGCACGGGCACGGTCCGTTTTCAACCGGACGATCCCCTGCCCGACACGCTGGTGCTGCGGCTCGTGGAAGCACGAATCGCCGAAAACGCGAGATAATCGATGGTCATCTACGGAACGGCCCTGTTGTCGCTCAGTCTCCTCGCCGGCATGCTGGCCGGCGAAGTGCTTGGCTGGCTCATCGGCGTTGACGCCAATGTGGGCGGCGTCGGTATCGCCATGCTGCTGCTGATCGTCGGTACGGACCGGCTGCGGGCGGCGGGTCGGATGATGCCGGCCTCGGAGCAGGGCATCCTGTTCTGGAGCGCCATCTACATCCCCATCGTCGTCGCGATGGCGGCGAGCCAGAATGTGGTGAAGGCCGTGAACGGAGGCGTCGCGGCGGTGGCGGCCGGCGTGCTGGTCGTGGTCGTCTGTTTCGCGCTCGTGCCCGTGATCGCGCGCATCGGCCGCGCGGAGGGTGAGGCATGAACGGATTGCTGGAATCCCTGCACGGGGCGCTCACGGCCTATGCGCTCGTGACGGCGTTCGCGGTCGTGGGCGGCACGGTGCTGGTCTCCTACTGGATTTCAAAACGCCTCACCCGGGGCCGCCTGCACGGGTCGGCGATCGCCATCATGATCGGGCTGTTGATGGCTTACCTCGGCGGGGCGGCGACGGGCGGCTCGAAGGGCGTGGCGGACATCCCGCTGCTCGCCGGCGTGGGCTTCATGGGCGGCGCGATGCTCCGCGACCTCGCCATCGTGGCGACGGCCTTCGGGGTGAGCCTGGACGAGTTTCGGAAGACGGGTCTGAGCGGCGTGATCTCGCTGCTGGTGGGCGTATTCATCTCGTTCGCGCTCGGCGCCGGCGTGGCGTACGCCTTCGGCTACCGCGACGCCGTCAGCATGACGACGATCGGCGGCGGCGCGGCGACCTATATCGTGGGCCCGGTGACCGGGACCGCCATCGGCGCCTCGTCGGAGGTGATCGCCCTCAGCATCGCCGTGGGGCTCATCAAATCGATTCTCGTGATGATTGGAACACCGTTCGTCGCGAAGTCCATCGGCCTGAACAATCCCCGGTCGGCGCTGATCTTTGGCGGATTGATGGGCACGACGAGCGGTGTCGCCGGCGGGCTCGCCGCGACGGACCCGAAACTGGTGCCCTACGGCGCCATGACGGCCACGTTTTACACCGGGTTGGGATGCCTCGTGGGGCCGTCCGCCGTGTATATCGTGATGCGGATGTTTTTTTAAATTTATTGTCATCCCTCGCGAATGCGGGGGATCTCCCGAATCGCAGCACCAATGAACCTCTTCCAACGCGCGAAAGCCCACGGCCGGCGCACCGCGTTTCGCACGACGGCGGACGAGCGTACGTACGATGAATTGCTCGACGCCTCGGCGCGCATCGCGGGGCTCCTCCTCGGCGATAGGCCCGACCTCGGCGAAGCCCGGATCGCGTACCTCATCCCTGCCGGGTTCGACTATGCGGCCGCGCAGTGGGGCATCTGGCGCGCCGGCGGCGTCGCCGTGCCGCTCAGCGGCTCCGCCATGCCGCCCGAACTCGCCTACACCCTCAGCGACGCCGGCGCCGCGGCGATCCTGACGACCGCCACGCTGGCGCATGGCCTTCGCCCGCTCGCGCAGGATGCCGGCATTCCTGTGCTGACGATCGAGGAGGCTGCCGGCGCCATGCCGCCCGCGCTGCCCGAACTCCGCCCGGAGCGCCGCGCCATGATGCTCTACACCAGCGGCACGACGAACAAGCCCAAGGGCGTGGTGACGACGCACGCGAATGTCGAGGCGCAGATCACGACGCTCATCGAGGCCTGGCACTGGGAGGAAGACGACCGCATCCCTCTCTTTCTCCCTCTCCATCACATCCACGGGATCATCAACGTGATGTCGTGCGCCCTGTGGGCCGGCGCGGCGATCGAGCCGTTTCCAAAATTCGACCTTGCAGCCATCCTGCCTCGCGTCACCGCCGGCGCGTACACCGTGTTCATGGCGGTGCCCACGATTTATGTAAAGCTTATCGAGCATCTGGAGTCCCTCTCCGAGCCAGAGCGCGCCCCGATCGTCGCCGGCTTCGCCCGGATGCGGCTCATGATCTCGGGGTCGGCGGCGTTGCCGGCGAGCGTGCACGAAACCTGGACGGGTCTTACCGGCCAGAAGCTGCTCGAACGATACGGGATGACCGAGATCGGGATGGGCCTGTCGAATCCCTACGCCGGCGAGCGCCGGCCGGGGATGGTCGGGCAACCGCTGCCCGGTGTTAAGGTCCGTCTGAAGGCGGAGTCGGGCGAGATCGTGACGGACGATGGTGTTCCTGGCGAGATCCAGGTGCGCGGCCCGTCCGTGTTTCTCGAATACTGGAAGCGTCCGGAAGCGACGGCGGAGTCGTTCGAGGACGGCTGGTTTCGGACGGGCGACATGGCGGTGATTGAGGACGGCTATTACCGCATCATGGGCCGGCTCTCGGTGGATATCATCAAGAGTGGCGGCTACAAGCTCTCGGCGCTCGAAATCGAGGCCGCGCTGCTCGAACATCCGGACATCCGGGAGTGCGCCGTGGTCGGGGTGCCGGACGACACCTGGGGCGAGGCGGTATCGGCCGCCGTGGTGCTGGCGCCGGATGCGTCTCTCACGCTGGAGGATCTGCGCGCC
>JAWKNW010000044.1 GCA_041391505.1 Rhodothermales bacterium | reverse complement strand
GCGACCGACGCCGAGCCGCTGCAACCCGCTCACGCCGGCAGACCGCTGCCCGGTCATCTGAAGCTCAGTTGCAACATGTTCTCGTTCAACGAGCCGCTGCGTGGCGGCGCCATGACGCTCGAACAGGCCATCGAGGCCTGCGCCGAACTGGGCTTCGACGCCGTGGACCCGACCGGGTACTACTTCACCGGCTACCCCGAGCCGCCCGAGGATGCGTACGTGTTTCACATCAAGAAACACGCGTTCAGGCTGGGGCTGGACATCAGCGGCACGGGCGTCCGCAACGACTTCACGCTGCCGACGCCGGCCGAACGCGAAGCCGAGATCGCCCATGTGAAACGCTGGATCGATGTGGCCGCCAAACTGGACGCGCCGGTCATCCGGATCTTCGACGGCCGGCAGGAGCCGGCTGACGAAGCCATGCGCAGGGTGTTCTTCGACCGGCTGGTCGATGCGGTCCGCGAATGCGTGCTCTACGGGCGCGAACGCGGCGTCATGATCGTCTACCAGCCCCACAACGAATTCCTGAAGACGTCCGACGACGTGGTTCGGCTGCTCGACCGGGTGGACTCCGACTGGCTGGGGCTAAACCTGGACATCGGCAGCCTGCGGGTGGGCGATCCGTACGAGGAAGTGGCGCGCCTGGCGCGTTATGCCTATACCTGGCAGATCAAAGAGACGGTGTTCCGCGGCGCGTCCGAAGAGCGGACCGACCTGAGCAAGATCGCCGCCATCCTGCAGGAATCGGCCTACAGAGGCTACATTCCGCTCGAGACGCTGGGTCCGGGCGACCCGATGCCGAAGCTGAAGCGCTTCGTCGGCGAGGTACGCGCGGCCATGTTTTAACCCGAGATCCAACATCGCCTGTTCACCTATAAACACCAATCAACGCCATGGGACGTCCCATCCATTTCGAAATCCTTACCGAACACCCCGAGCAGTCCGCCGCATTTTACAAAGCTGTCTTCGGGTGGGATGTCGCCACGTGGGACGGCCCGCAGAATTACTGGCTCATGACAACGGGTCCGGAAGGCACACCCGGTATCAACGGAGCGGTGATGCATAATCATATGCCGCAGGCCGTCATCAACACGGTCGAGGTCGTGTCGGTCGACGAGGCATTAAAACGCGTCGAGGCGGCCGGCGGGAAACTTGTGATGGGTCCAAACGATATCCCCGGGGTCGGCCGGCATCTGTACTGCGCGGACCCGAACGGCGTGATACTGGGCTTGCTCCAGCCGGCTCGCTGACCCCCCACTCCATACCTATTCCGGTACTTCCCCATGCGTGAGCAAACCTTCGCCAACCACACCCGCGTGGTGCCAGGCTTCCACATCTTCCTCTCGGCACTCATCCTTGCTTCCTTCGTAGGTGCGGTCATCAACCTGATGCTCACCTACGAGCGCGGCGAGAGCATTTACGACGCGTCGCTGATCGCCATCGTGCTGGTGTGTCTGTCGATGCTGTTCTATTACGCCCGCGCCTTCGCGCTGCGGGCGCAGGACCGGGCGATCCGCGCGGAGGAAAATTTCCGGCATTACGTCCTCACCGGCAAGCTCCTCGACCAGCGCCTCACGATGTCGCAGATCATCGCGCTGCGTTTCGCCGCCGACGGCGAATTGCCCGCCCTGGCCGAACGCGCCGCGGCCGACGGCCTGAGCAACAAAGCCATCAAACAGGCGGTCAAAACCTGGCGGCCGGATTATCACCGGGCCTGACCGGGAATCGCCCGCCGGCATACCCGGTCCAAGATAAAAAACGTCCGTTCAGAACCTGCGCTCCTCACACACCATGCCTACCCGGTTTGCGTTATTCATCGGATGCATGCTCTGGCTTGCATCCTGTTCGATCTACGGCGACGCCCAGACGAGTGACAGGCTGGCTCCGGACACGTCGTGGGAACTGATCCTGCTCGATGTCGAAGGAACACGCATCGTCCCCGAACGCGACCGTCTCGGGCAGCGCATGCCGGATATGCATTTCGCGCCATCCGATGCCGGCGCGCAGACGCTTGCCGTGCACGGTTTCCTGGGTTGCAACCTCTTCAGCGGCACCGCCCGGATCGATGGCGAATCGGTCCAATTCACGGAGCTGACCCAGACGGAGATCGCGTGCCAGCCGTATCCGGCGCAGGTGGAAGGCCGTTACAGCGAGGCGCTGCAACACATCGATGCCTATTCGATCGTCGATGAGACCCTGACGCTTCGGTACGACCGCGGCGTACTGACCTTCCGCCCCGCCGTGCCGGCGTCCAACTAGGCGCCGGCGTCCTCGGAATCAACCGCCATCGGCCCAGACGCAGACCGGAACGACCTCGATGCCCTACCAGCCCATCAACTTCGCCGACAAACTCCTGCTATTCGACGAGCTCTGGTCACCCCGTGTCGTCGCCGAACTCAACGACTATCAGTTCAAGCTGGTGAAAGTGCGGGACAAGTTCGTGTGGCACAGCCATGCGGACACCGACGAGGCATTCATCGTGCTGAAGGGGATGCTCGTGATCCAGTTCCGGGATGGCGAGGTGTCGCTGAACGAGGGTGAGATGTACGTCGTGCCGCGTGGCGTGGAGCACCGTCCCATCGCGCGCGAGGAATGCCACGTGCTCGTCATCGAGCCGCGCGGCGTGGTGAACACGGGCGACGCCGGCGGCGACCGGACGGCCCGGAACGATGTGTGGGTGTGAGGCGAAAGGAGGGATTCTGGTGAATCCCTATGTTCGACGTTTAAGGAAGGATGTTCAAGGAGGCCCGCATTAAATCCTGAGAAACGGTTGGGATTTTCAAAAATCCTTCTCGGCGCGTCATCCTGAACCGCTCTCCGCTTGCTGTGGGCGTGATGAATGCCCGTCCGCGCGAACGCGGGGAGACCTCTCGAACCACCGTGAGACGCTCATGGGAGCCCTGCGCGAGTGATTCGGGAGGTCCCCCGCGTTCGCGAGAGCGGGCTTTCGACAACCCCGTCGCAAGCGCCGGGGGCTCAGGAAGACAACCCTTTTTTATTTCTCAACAGTTTCTCAAGGAAGGATGTTCAAGGAGGCCCGCGTTAAACCCTGAACCTTTGACCTTGAACCGCCTTACGCCCCTACCCCCGGTGGCGGTCCAGCCAGAAAGCGAGCGTCGCGATGGCGAAATAGAGCATCAGCGCGGAGGCCGCCAGCGCGCGGATGGTCTCGTCGGGCGGCGCGCCGAACAGGTTGATGGCATTTATCACGACGAGCGCAACGACGAGCGCCGGCATGCCGTACTGCCCGATGCGTGTCCGGGCATGGGTAGCGCGCATGTACATGCTCAGGCCGATGACGAGCAGTACGGATTCCAGTACGAACGTGATCGCCGGGTAATTCCACAGACCGAATCCGACTTTCGGCCCGTCGTCGAACAGCAGCGGCAGGTCCGGGGTGTGGACGATGAGATCGAGGAACCAGTGCGAGGCCACCGCGACCGCCATGACGGCCGGCAGCCGGCGACCGCCGGCGTACAGCCGGAAGACCACGAAGGCGATCAGGCCCCATACCAGCGCCGCCGCGAGGCTGTGGGTGAAGGGCATGTACTCGAGAACCAGATCGGATGCCGCGGTATAGTTCTCCTCGATACGAAACCGCTCGACGCCAAACACCGCCAGCGGGAAGAACAGGATATCGACGAACTGTACGGCAAGAAACAGAACACCCAGCGAGGCCTTCTTATCCTTGCTTTTCAGCGCCATACTGACGGCATAATGACCGACAAACATAGGGGTAGGTACGCAATATGATGACGATGGAATCCGAAACTACGGGACAAGATGCTAAGGATACCCATTTTATTGCCCGATTCCACGCACGCGTTACGCGAAATCCTGTGTGGCAGCGTCTGGCCGTGGTATCCCGGCTCCTGCTGGCGGCCGCCTTTCTTCCGTCGGGGCTCACGAAAGTGCTGGGCAACCGGTTCACGTCGATCTCACCCGACACGCCGATCGGGTATTTCTTCGAAGCGCTCTACCAATCCGGATTCTATTATCGCTTCATCGGTCTGGCGCAAGTAACGGCGGCGCTGCTGCTCTTGATCCCGCGCACCACGGCGCTCGGCGCGGTCGTCTATTTTCCGATCATCCTGAACATCTTCATCATCACCGTTTCGCTGCACTTCACCGGCACGCCCTACATCACGGGCCTGATGCTGCTCGCCTCGATCTTTCTGCTTTGCTGGGAATACGACCGGTTTCGCGATCTGAGGCTGTTTGCCAGGCCGGCGACGACGCCCAAGCGTGTGTTCGGCTGGGAGCCCCTGTTGTGGGGGGCCGCGGCGGCGGCCGTCTTCGGACTTGCTTATATGACGCGCTTTTCGGTCATTGAATCCGTCGGCGCGATCGGTGCCGTCGTGTTCACCGCCGCCGGCTTCCTCGGCGGTCTCCTCATGCGGTGGCATCTGAACGGCATGCGCAGCGCCTGACCGATCTGCCACCCTCCATCGCCAGCCATGCGGACGCACCCCGTCCTGGAAACCGACCGGCTGCTGCTTCGCGGCTTTACACGCGACGACGCCGCCGACGTGGAGCGGCTCGCCGGCAGCGAAGCGGTCGCTCGCGGGACTTTCCTCCCCTATCCCTACAAAGCCAGCCATGCCGAGGCGTGGATCCGGCACCAGGAGGAAGACTACCTCGCCGGCAAACTGACCAACTTCGCCATCGTCCACCGCGAAACGTCGCACCTGATGGGTTCGATCGGATTGATGATCGAGCCGGCCTATCACCACGCCCAGCTCGGCTACTGGCTCGGCGTAACGTACTGGGGGATGGGCTACGCCACCGAAGCCGCGCATGCGGCGGTGCGGTACGGCTTCAACGACCTGGGGCTAAACCGGATCTACGCCGCGCACTTCAGCAGCAATCCCGCATCGGGAAAAATCCTGGTCAAGATCGGCATGCGGCACGAGGGCTGCCAGCGACAGCATTACCTCCGCTTCAACCGGTTCGAGGACGCGGAGCTGTACGGCATCCTGAAGCAGGAGTACGCGGGTTTTTGAGAGGGGGAGGCTGGGGTTCGGGAGTTTGGGAGTGCGGGGGTGTGGCAGCGCCTGCTACACCCAAACCCCCATACTCCCAAACCCCCACCAGCAATCACGGCCCGGGCGGCGCCGGCATGGGCTTGCGGGGCAGCTTCTCGTCCCGCTGCGCGGTGTGGTAGACGAACGACGCGATGATCGTGGCGGCCTGCTTCAGGTCGTCGGCGATCGTGTGGTCGTAGACGTCCATGTTCGAGTGGTGCGTCTTGGGGCTGTAGGCGATCGGCTCCTGGATGAACTGGAAGCCCGGCAGCCCGACGGCGTCGAACGAGAGGTGGTCCGTGCCGCCCGTGTTGTTCAGGGTCAGCGTCGCGGCGCCCATGTCGTTGAAGGGCGCGAGCCAGGCGCGGAAAATCGGCGCGACGGCTTCGTTGCCCTGCATGTAGACGCCGCGGATCTTGCCCGTGCCGTTATCCATATTGAAATAGCCCGAAAACTTCTCGTGGTCGGGCAGCAGGCGGGACGGCGGCTGGCCGCGGCCGGCCGACTCGGCGAAGTGCTCGCCCACGTACGCGCGGGAGCCGAGCAGCCCCTGCTCCTCCCCGGTCCACAAGGCGATCCGGATCGTGCGGCGCGGCCCCTGGCCTTTGGCGTCGTACACCGCCTTCAGGATGCGCATGGCCTCCATCATGACGGCGGATCCGGAGGCGTTGTCGGTCGCGCCGGTGCCGGCGTGCCACGAGTCGTAGTGCGCGCCTAGCATGACCAGCTCCTCGCCGATCTGCGGATCCGTGCCGGCGATTTCGCCGATGATGTTGTACTCCATCGGGTCGTCGGTCTTGAACGACACCTTCAGATCGAGGGCGATCGAGACCGGAATGTCCTTGTCGAGCAGCCGCATGATGCGGTTGTAGTGCTCGACGGCCATGGTGAACTGCGGGACCGACGCCGGCGCGTCGACGTCGCGGATGCTCGCGCCTTGCTCCGAGGGAATGCTCGCACTCGACACGAAGATGGTCCCGTAATCCCCCTTCGTGCCGCGGTCGATCACGGCGAGGGGACGTTCCTCGAGGATGAAGTTCGCGATCTGGCGCTGGAGCTGCATCGCGCCGCCCTGGCCGCCCCGGAAGTTGCCGCCGCCCGTGCGCGGCACGGCCGTGGCGAGGCGCAGCAGATCGGAGTCGTCCAGCCGGCGCGCCGTCGGCTCGAAGGGCTCTTCGAGTTCACGGATGCTCTGCGAGAAGACGATCTTGTCTTTCAACTTGCCGCGGTACGGCTCGAGTTCTTCCAGCGATTCCACCTCGATCCGCACCACCTGGCCGCTGACGGGCCCCGGCGTGCCGGCGGACCATGCTTTCGGGTAGGCGACGACCGGGAAGCCGCCGTCGGGCGTCTTCGCCACGATCGAGAACGATTCGAGCGTCCAGCCTTTGCCGAACGGGCCCCAGTCGTCCTTGTGGACGTTGGTCAGCCCGATGGACGTCATCTCGCCGGCAGCCCAGTCGCTCGCTTTGTCGAGCATCGGCGAGCCGGTGAGCCGGGGACCGTAGACGTCGGTCATCCAGCTCAGGTACTCCATGACATGGCTGTTTTCCAGCCCTTCTTTCTTGATTTGCTCGACCACCGCTTCGTCGACAGGCTCGGCCATCTGCTGGCCATACGTCGGAACGACGAACAGCGTGAGGCCGGTTATCAGCGAGGCGACGCGCAGGCGATAGGTTGCGGTCATGATTGGACGTTGGGTTCAGTTGATGGATGCCACGAATTCCATCAAAAATATAGGGCCCACCGTCGAATAACAGGCGCAAACAGCCTGACAGGTAAAAGTTTTAACATCTTGCCGGCATCAACAGACGCGGCCGTTGCGCGGATCGATGTAGCAGGCGTCGCCGGAAACGAGGCGATTGGCCTGGAGTTCGGCGCGGAGGATGTCGAGGAAAGGCGGGATCTCCGCGCCGGCATACCGTCGTCCTCCCTCCAGGAGGAAGGGAGGCGGGGGATCGCCCCCCGCCTCCACGGTCACGACACGATGGGCAACGCACAGATCGCGCAGCGTTTCTTCGAGAGCGTCGCCGGCTTCGGAGCCGGCTGTGCGGTGCAGTTCGATCATGCGGCGTTGGCTTATTCCGAAGCGCGTTCCGGATGGTACAGCTCGTGCTCCGGATCGCCCCCGGCGAGGACGTAGACGATCAGGTCGAGCATTTCATCTTCGTTCAGCCGGTCGATCAACCGGGCCGGCATCGGCGAAATCGGGGAGACTTCCTCCTTGTCGACCTCGCTTTCCTGGACCGTCATGACGGTCGCCGGATCGAACGGATTAACGTTCACGGTGATCACCCCGTTTTCGCGTTTCACGACGCGCCCCATCACCTGCGACCCGTCCTTCCGGGTGAAGATGGTCGACGCGTACTGGTCCGACACCGCGTCGCTGGGCAGGGTGATCGCCGTGACGAGGTCGTTCCGCGAGAAGCGCTTGCCGACGGTCGTCAGCTCGGGGCCGATGTTGCCGCCCTGTCCCTGCATGGTGTGGCAGGCGGCGCAGAGCGAGGCCTGGTACATCCGCTCGCCGTTCGCGAGGTCGCGGACTTCCTTGCCTTCGACGACGCGGTCGCGCAGCAGCCGGCCGATCTCACCCCGGTTCCAGTTCTTGCCGGGGCCTACCGGCTGCGGCAGCGAGGCGAAGTCGACGCCCTGCTTGCCGCTGAATTCGCCCACCAGGTCGGCGATGGCTTCGAGCTGGCTTTCGGGGATATTCTCGACGGCGTTCGCCCGGATGTTTTCGATGAACGGCCGATAGCTCGCGCCGCCCTTCTTCTGAAGCGCCTCGAAGAACCACTGGAAGTAGCGCCGAAGCTGAGTCTCGCTCCAGGCTTCCTTGCTGTGGCTCAGGTTGTAGGCGTAGGCGATTTCCTGCGCCGAGGGCATGTTGCCGCGCATCTCGATGATGGCTTTGCCATACTGCTCGCTACGGGCCGTGAGTTCGTCCGTCAGGATCGGGACGCTGCCCTGCCCGCCGCGCGCCGTTTCCAGCAGCGTGAGCGTCGTCTCGTTGACGCCGGGAGCGCCGAGGTAGCTCAGCACCAGGCTGAGTTCGCGGTTCAGGTTCTCGGATTCCGACGGAAACGCCGGCGAGATCTGGTTGACGACCCGCTGACGCCACGCGGCGTCGGGTTCGCCGAGCCGGATGAAGACGAGCGCGTACGACCGCAGCAGGTCGACCTGCTGCGCCTCGGTCAGCGCGTTGTAGTCGACGCGCCAGAGCGCATCGAGCGCGGCGTCGCGCATCGAGGCATCGCCCTGGTGTGCGAGCGCGATCACGCCGTTGATGCGGCGGATCGGATCGGGGTCGACGAAGACGCGGTTCTTCCAGGTGTCGACCGGCTGGTGCTCGATGGCCACGCGGGCGGCGTAGCGGATGAAGCGATCCGGATGATTGAGGTAGAACCAGGCCGTCGGGACCGCCTCGGCGTCACGCCGGCCGTGGAACGCTTCCAGCATGTGCCGGATGTCCCGCTCGTGCCGGGGCTGTTTGTAGATCAACCGCTCGGTGGATTCCGTGCCGGTGTAGTAGACGCGATACAGGTGCGACTCCAGGTTGCGGCCGCCGGTCGCGAAGTACAGCGCGCCGTCGGGGCCGGCCACGCCGTCCGTCACGGGCAGCGGCACGCCGGAGAGGAATTCCTCCAGCTCGCCGCGATAGGTGCTGCCCTCCGCGATGAGGTCCACCCAGTAAATCGTGCCGAAGCTCCAGTCGAACGCGAACATGCCGCGCTGGTAGCGCTGGGGGAATTTCAGCGTATTGCCCATCAGGACCGACGTCGGGGAGCCCTGGCCGATATCGACGATCGCGGGCAGGTTGTCCGGATAGTTCGCCCGCCACTTGCCGGACCCGGTCCGCCATCCGAATTCGCTGCCGCTGGTGGCGTGCACGACGCGGATCGGGCGGTACCAGGGCATCCCGAGGTCCCACTCCATGTCGGCGTCGAACACGAAGAGTTCGTCGTCGGCGTTGAAGGCGAGGTCGAACGGATTGCGGTAGCCGGCGCTGACGAGCTCCAGCCCGTTGCCGTTTTCATCCATCCGGGCGACCCATCCGCCGGGCGCCATCCGGTCGATGGCGTGGCCGCGCGGGTCGACGATGCGGGGCACGAGCTGGTCTTCGGCCCAGGTCGTCGGGACGAGCGAGTTTTCGTAGTTCGGCACGTCCGTGTGGTTGCCGGCGATCAGGTAGAGGGTCTTGCCGTCGGGCGCCAGGATGATCGAGTGCGGGCCGTGTTCGCCGGGCGCGCCCGTGAACTGGTGCAGCGTCACGATCTTGTCGAGGTGGTCGTCGCCGTCGGTGTCCAGCAGGCGGTAGACGCCGTTGCTGTGCCCGCCGATGCCTTCCTGGCTGTTGACGACCACATACAGGCTATTGAACGCCCAGAGCAACCCCTGCGCCATGCCGATCTCGAGGTCGATCGGCTCGGAGACCGTCTTGCCGGCCGCGCCGATGGCCGGCATCGTGATCCGGTATAGGCCGCCGTGCTGATCCGAGGCGATGAGGCGGCCCTTGTCGTCGAACGTGAGGGCGACCCAGGTGCCCTGCTCGTTGTCCGAGGGCGAATAGAGGTGGTCGTAGGAAAAGCCGGTCGGCAGCTTCACCGTGGGAGGCGCCTTGACTTCGTTTTTGGATGCGTCGAGTCCCGAGCAGGAGGCCCACAGGAACGCGAGAGCAAGGAGAGAGGTGATTCGGATGCGGGGCATGACGAAATACGTTGGATGGAGCGTGATACAAGGGTTGCGCAGGAGCAGGCGTCCGCCGGCTATCCGGCGCACTCCGATCCCGTGGCGGGCAGGATCTATGTCAATGGAAGGCAACGTTCTGGAACACCTCGAGCGCGTGCCGGAGGGTTTGCACTTTTCCGGGACCGAATCCGGGAAGCGCTTTCGCGCGTTTCTCGAAATCGCGCGCATCGGAGGCGGCGGTCCACACCGTGCTCCCGTCTCCGCCGTATTCGGCGAGGAGGGTCTCGGCGAGTTTCTGGATGCGGCCGGCCATCATGTTGGCGTACCGGTGAATCCCGGGCTTTTCGGCGCACACCGCGGCGAAACGCTCGGGATCCATCGCACTTATCTTCGTGAGATCGAGGTGCTTGAGCCGCTGCTTCAGCTTGAGCGGACCTGAAAAGGCTACCTCGGCCCGCACCTGCTGATCGAGCAAGGTACCGATGAGCAGCGCGTTACCGTCTTCCCGCAACAACTGGTCGGCTTCGGGGTCGCGCGTATAGCTTCCCGTTTCCTCGAAATTGAGCTTCATGCGGTCGATACCGCCCATGATACATCCCGATAGCGGGCGCCGCGCCAGTGGTGGTGCGTGGCACCCCTGCTGAAGAGGGTCGATGCCGCGGCGCGGTTCGATCGTCAGACCGCGCCGTAAACAAAGTACCCACGGCGCGTCTACGATGCAACGCACGGCGCGCGGCGGCACACAAGGGAGCGGGAAGCATCAACGAGGTGACGGCACGCACGCCTTCGTAGCGATGCGAGCATGCGGGAGGTAAGATGCCGGATTTCTAACGAAAAAGGGTGCCCTGGATGTAAAATCCGGCATCCCCGCATCCTGCATCGGACGAACGGCGCGCCTCCGCGGGCAACGCCCGGCACGATGTAAAAAACCCGACCGGGCGTTTGGATGCCTCCACGAAACGTACGGCCGGCCCCATGCTGCAACAGGACCGGCCGATGGGAAGGCGTGAAACGAGGTACGCGGAACGCCGGCCGGCGCCGCCTGACGCCTCGCGGAACGCAGGGGATGGCCGTGCTATGCGGGAATTGAAACCGATTTGCCTCAGTTGAGCAACGCCGACAACGCGCGCTTCTGATCGCCCGAGGAGGAGATCGTATTGGCCGTCTCGAGATAGACATCGACCAGCGCGTCGTTGCCGGCCACGCGCGGTGCGGCGGCAATGAGCACGCGCGCCTTGTCGCCGGACGACGAGATGCTCCGCGCCGTCTCAAGGAGCATGGCGAGCGACGAAGCCTCCAGGGTGGTGTCATCCAGCAGCGCGATCAGCACCCCCATCTTGTCCCCCGAAGACGGAATACCGCGCACGGCGTCGAAAAAAGCCTCGCGGGCGGCCTCGAGATAGGCCGGCGCCGCCGCCGTCAGGAAGCGCGCCCGGTCGCCCGAAGACGGAATCGTGGCGGCCGTATGCATCGCGGCCTCGTACATGGCGCGGGACGCCAGGAGCCGGCGCTCGACCAGATGGAGCAGCACCTTCGTCTTGTCGCCCGAGGACGGGACGGTGCTCACGACATCCAGGTACTCGGCATCCAGATCGCGCGAATCGGCCAGGCTGACCAGAAAGTTCGCCCGATCGCCCGACGAGGGGATGCTGGCCCCGGCCTGCAGGGCGGCATGGTAGGCCGCCTTCTCCTCGAGCATCTTGCGCTCGGCGAGATACACGAGCGCCTTTGTCTTGTCGCCCGAGGACGGGATCGAGCGGATGGCGTCGAAATAAGGCATAATGGCGTCGAACGCGCCCAGCGACTGCTCGGCCGAAGCGATCAGCACCCGGGTGCGGTCGCCGCTCGACGGAATCTCCTGCGCTACCCGGGCGGCCCGCACGAGTTCGTCCGTCGACAGACGGGCCTTATCGAACAGCACCAGCATGTAGGTCGTTTTTACGCCGCTGCTGCCGATCGCCTCCACTTCGTCCAGCAGAGCGTTTGCCCCGCGCCGCGTGAAGCGTTCCGCACGGGCTTCCGCATCGATGCCGGCGCGCGCGATGCGCAGGATCATTGTCGCATACCAGGCCCGATCGGCCTCCGCCCAGTCCGTCGTCTTGCCGTTCAGGCGGTAGCTGTACACCAGCCGGCCGCCCGACCCGGGCTCGATCCGCAGCCGGCGGTCGTCCCTGCGGGTATTTTCGAGGATGTCGATGTATCCACCCGACGAGATGGATCGGATGTCCGTATCGTCGTCGTTCAGATGGATCTCGCCGCTGTAGGTGATATCCAGCTTGTAGCCGGGTTCGTTCTGGACGATTCGCGACGTGCCGAAACCGGTGTGCTGGGCGCTTGCCGGCGTGCCGAAACCGGCCAGTGTCGCCAGAACCAGGGTGGATAGCAGGATGGAACGCATTGTCATGATGGATACCTCTGGCGTCACGCGGAAGGTGCGATGCAAGGTGACAGGATGGGGCCGTCTTACCGGGCCCGTTTGATGAGCGCGGTGGTGATCCGCTTGAACGTATCGGAAGAGAGGGTCTGGGCGACATCGAAAAACGCATCCCGCGTGGCTTCGTCGTCCAGCGGGATGGCTCCCCGCTCCAACGCACGCTCCAGCAGAAGACCCCGGTCGCCCTGTGAGGGGATGCCCTTTGCCGCGGCCAGGAACGACGCGGCCACCGAAGGATTCAGTCCGCGCCCTTCGATCAACGCGGTGAGCGCGCGCAGGCGATCGCCCGAGGACGGGACGGCCGACGCCGTCTCGATATAGGCTTCGTAGACGGCGTCATCCGCCGGCAGCCGGACCGACGCCTCCACCAGGATCTGCGCGCGATCTCCGCTGGACGCGATGCGTCCGGCCGCCAGCAACAGCTTGCGGATGGAGGCGGCGCTGAGCCCGGGATCGACCCTCCGAACATCATGCGCCGGTTCGGGCAGCGCGATCGCGTCCGCGGGGGATACGGGCTCGGACTGCACCGCCACCGGCCTGATGCGTTCGACCGGCGCCACGCCCTGAACCGACTCCACCGTTGCTGCCGCCGCGGGCGCCGAGGGGGGAACGGCCCGATCCGGGGCGACCGAGGCGACAGGGGCGCCCGCCGGACCCGTCGTGTCCGACGCACTGCTCGGCGACATGACCGCGACCGGCGCAGCGGAAGCGGACGACGGCTGCGCCATCGCCTCCTGCACGGGTATCGCGATGACGGGCGCCAAACGGACCGCCGCGCCGGCGAAGACAAGCGAGCCGGCGAGTATCGCCAGGAACGTAGCCTGCGAGACCGACCGGGACACGGGCCGCTCGCGATCCAGGATGGTGGTCACGCGCTCGATCAACTGGTTCTTCCGGGTACCCATACCCGGGGCGAACGAAAGCGAGCGGGCGCGCTGCTGGGTCAGCTTGACGAGACAGGCGGCGTAGGCCCGGGGCCGACGCGTCAGGGCGACCACCCAGTCGTCAGCGGCGAACTCGCGGTCCCGACTCATCCACCGGCTCAGCAGCAACACCCCGGGATGAAAAAAGAAGATCGCCACGATCACGTGCTGGATCAGCATCGTGTAATCGTCGCGGCGCAACAGATGCGCCGCTTCATGAAGCACGACCTGCTCGAGTTCCTCTTCGTCGAGCGTCTCGATCATGGTTTGAGGGACGAGGATGGTCGGCGTCGCGAAACCGATGGCGGCGGCCGTGCCGATCTCATCCGAGATGCCCAGCCGGATCGCGCGCGACGCCTCTGTGCGCTGCAGGGCGCGCTGCAGGGCGCGGTCGAGGATCGCCAACACCGGCGCCGGCGCCTGCCGGCTGCGTGCTTTCATCCGCCGCACCTTCGCCCACCCGATCCCAACACGCAGCAACAGGGCGCATGCGATCAGCGCCCAGAGCGCCAGAAGCCCCTGTCGCCAGGGCAAACTGAGCGACGGCCCCTCGATACGCCGCGCCACCTGCCCCGGCATCGCCCGAACCGCGGGCGCTTCCACGCCGGAAATCGATGTGCGCGGCGCGTCCGCTGCCACGCTCGTCGCGTCCTCGGGCTTCGCCGGGGCCGGAGGCAGACTCGCGCGCTCTTCCCGATGCGGCGTCTCCGCCACGCCATCCCCGGGATCGACCCGGAAATACACCACCATGATGCCCACGCACACCGCGAGCGTGGCGGACCAGACCAGGTAGCGGGTCGTCGCGTTCACGGGCCGGATCAGCCAGCGCATGACGCCCCATACCGCCGCGACCAGCAGCACGCCCGGCAAGACCCCGTTCATCACGCCCGACAGCATGCCGGCCGTGAGCCGATCGATACCTTCCAGATGTATCATTATTCGTCCTCCGAAGCCGCATCGAGCAGGGCCTTCAACCGATCCAGGTCCTTCGCGTCGATCGCGTCGTTTTCCATCAGATTGAGCACCAGCAGCTCCGGGGAGTCGTCGAAAAAGCGCTGGATGATATGCTTCAGCGCGCCCTTGCGGGCCTCGTCGCGTCCGATCAGGGGCCGGTAGATAAAGGCGCGACCTTCTTTCGAATGGGCCAGATATCCCTTGCGCTCCAGGATCCGCATCATGGTCAGGACCGTGCTGTACGCGAGCGGCTCGTCGGCCGGGAGGGCGTCCACGACGTGCTGAACGGTGGCCGGGCCAAGATCCCACACGATGTCCATGAGCCGCAGCTCGGCGTCGGTGAGGGTGGTCGATGTTTTACGCGCCATGTGTTTCTATTAAAGAATTAGTAGACACAGCCCAAACATACGATCGCATCGCAGGCTTGTCAATACTAAGGAATTAATAGTAACAGACGGCGCGACGGCCGGCGGGTTGCGGGGCGACGAAATAAAGACCGGATTAGCGGCCCGACGTGTACCGAAAGCAGTCCGTCGTATGATCGTTCACCATGCCGACCGCCTGCATGAAGGCGTAGCAGATCGTGGAGCCGACGAAGGTGAATCCGCGCTTCTTGAGCGCCCGGCTCATGGCGTCGGATTCCGGGGTGGACGTGGGCGCGTCGCGGATGGTCTTCCAGTGATTGTGGATCGGCGTTCCGCCGACGAACTGCCACAAATACGTCGAAAAGCTGCCCGTTTCCTGGAGGATATCCAGGTATGCGATTGCATTTTTGCGCGCGGCTTCCACCTTGAGCCGATTCCGGATGATGCGGGGGTCTTGCAGGAGGGCGTCGCATCTGGCGTCGTCCCAGCGCGCGATTTTTTCCGGGTCGAACCCGTCGTAGGCGGCGCGGTATCCCTCGCGGCGTTTGAGCACGGTGATCCAGCTCAGGCCGGCCTGGGCGCCTTCGAGCAGGATCATCTCGAAGAGGCGGCGGTCGTCGTGGACCGGCACGCCCCACTCGTCGTCGTGATAAGCCAGATACAGCGGATCGTCGGTGACCCAGGCGCAGCGGATTGGCATATAAACCAGGCGATATAGGGAGGAGAACGACGCCAAGATACGACGGAAAGCCGACTTTCAGCCCTATTCGTGGAGGCGGCGAATCGCCGCTGGCCGTGCGCGAGGCGCCGAAAGCCTGCATGCCGTATTGCCTTTTCTATGTTTGCTTCTTTCGTAGATTACGGTCGGTTAAAAAAGCTCTCATCGATTTCAGCCATACCACAGTCATGCATACACTGAGACATCTGGCGCTGGCCACCCTGATCGGCGCCGTGTTCACCGCGGGGTGCGCGAGCACGAAGGGCGGGCAGCCGGCCACCCCGCCGGCGGCGGCCGCCGCGGCCAAAAAGGCGGACGACGCCAAAAACGGCATGAAGCCGTACAAGGAAATCGTCACCGAAAAGATGGCGTCCGACGAAGGACTCTTCACCATCCACCGCGACGGGCAGACGCTGCTTTACGAAATCCCGAACGCGATGCTCGGCCGCGAGCTGCTGCTCGTCACGCGCATCGCGCGCACGGCCAACGACATCGGTTACGGCGGCGAAAAAGCGAATACCCAGGTGGTTCGCTGGCAGCGCATGGACGACAAGGTGCTCCTGCGCATCGTGAGCTACGAAAACGTGGCCAGCGAACAGGATCCGATTTTCCAGGCGGTTCAGAACTCGAACTTCGAACCGATCATCCAGGCGTTCGACATCAAGGCGCTCAGCACCGACTCCTCCGCCGTGGTCATCGACGTCAGCACGCTGTTCACCGACGACGTGCCCGTCATCGGCCTCCAGAAATCGCGCCGCGACACGTACAAGGTGCGCCGGCTCGACAAGACACGGACTTTCATCAACTCCGCCAAAAGCTATCCCGAAAACGTCGAGGTCCGTCACGTCCTCACCTACGACGCCGCCGAGCCGCCCTCGAACGGCTCGTCGAGTTCGATCTCCCTGGAGATGAACCAGTCGATGATCCTGCTGCCGGCCAACCCGATGCAGCCGCGGCTGTGCGACAAGCGGGTCGGTTTTTTCAGCGTACAGCTGACGGACTACGGGCGCGACGCGCAGAAGGCGGAAGAGCGCTGCTACATTACGCGGTGGCGTCTCGAGCCGAAAGATCCGGCCGCGATGGCCCGGGGCGAACTCACAGAGCCGGTCAAGCCGATCGTCTACTACATCGACCCGGCGACGCCGGCCAAATGGCGCCCCTATCTGAAGCAGGGCGTCGAGGACTGGAACCGCGCCTTCGAGGCGGCCGGCTTCCGCAACGCGATCATGGCCAAGGATCCTCCCTCGGCCGAGGAAGACCCCGAATTCAGCCCGGAGGACGTCCGCTATTCGGTGATCCGCTACTTCTCCTCCGATGTACAGAACGCGTACGGCCCCCACGTGCACGATCCGCGCACCGGCGAAATCCTCGAGAGCGACATCGGCTGGTATCACAACGTGATGAACCTGCTGCGCAACTGGTTTTTCGTGCAGACGGCCGCCATCAATCCGGATGCCCGCAGCGTCAAGTTCCGGGATGAGGTGATGGGCCGGCTGATCCGGTTCGTCTCCGCGCACGAGGTCGGGCATACACTCGGTCTGCCCCATAACTGGGGGTCCAGCGTCGCGTATCCGGTCGATTCGCTCCGGTCCAAGGCCTTCACCGATGCGATGGGCACGGCGCCGTCGATCATGGACTATGCGCGGTTCAACTACGTCGCCCAGCCGGGCGACGGCGTGACGAACCTGATGCCGGATATCGGGGTGTACGACAAGTGGGCGGTCAAATGGGGATACAGCCCGCTCCCGCAGGCTTCCTCGCCCGACGCCGAGCGCCCGATCCTCAACCAGTGGGTGGTATCCCACGCCGGCGACCCGATGTACTTCTACGGTCGGCAGGGTCCGCGCATCGATCCCCGCTCCCAGAACGAGGACCTGGGCGACGACGCGGCCAGGGCGAGCGATTACGGCATCGCCAACCTCAAGATCATCCTGGAGAACCTGGTCTCATGGACCGAGGAAGAAGCGAAGGATTACGACGACCTCAACGAGCTCTACGGCCAGATCGCCGGCCAGTGGAACCGGTATGTGGGCCATGTGGCGGTGAACGTCGGCGGGTTCTACGAGAACTTCAAGACCTACGACCAGGACGGCGCGGTGTACGACATGGTGCCGGAAGCCCGTCAGCGCGAATCCATGGCGTGGCTCGACGCCCAGGTGTTCCAGACTCCGACGTGGATGCTGAACGAGGACGTGCTGCGCCGGATCGAAGGCGTCGGGGCGATGGATCGGCTCCGTCGCTACCAGGTGGGCGCCGTCAACACGCTGCTCGACCCGCAGCGCCTGGCGCGCATGATGGAGGCGGAGGTGATGATGGGCGACGAGACCTACACGCCGGCCGAGCTGTTCGCGGATCTGCGCGGAAGCATCTGGACCGAACTCGGCACGACCGGCTCGATCGACGCGTTCCGCCGCAACCTCCAGCGCGGCTACCTGGAGCGGCTTGAATACCTGATGACCCAGGAGGCCCCGCCGACGCCGGCGTTCTTCGCTTCCTTCGGGTACACGAACGTCGACGTCAGCCAGTCGGACATCCGCGCCTACGTCCGCGGCGAGCTCGAAACGCTCCAGACGGAAGTCGACCGCGCCCTCGCCCGCCGCGGCGACACCATGCGCCGGCTCCACCTGCAGGACGTGAAGGCCCGCATCGAGAAGATCCTGGATCCGGATTGACGGGATTCATTCAAATTGGAAATCGCAAATCGCAAATCGTAAAAGGCGGAGTGCAACGTGCCGATGGGAGAAAAACCCTCAAGCACGTTGCACCTTGCCTTTTGCGATTTATGATTTCCGATTTCCAATTTCTACCGCCCCCTTTCATTCACCGCGTGGATGAATCGGATCAGCCCCTCGAAGTACGTCTCCTGGTCGTCGTACATCGCCATGTGGCTGCCGTTGGGGCAATAGAGGTACTGGCCGTTGGCGAACTGGCCGGCCATCCATTCCATGTGCGCGGGGTCCATCGTGTCGTGCTCGGCGCCGATGACGAGGGTCGGGGTGCGGATGAAGGCGATCTCTTCGGACCGGTCCCACCCCAGCAGCCGGCCGCGGAGTCCGAACTCACTGGGGCCCTGCATGATCACATAGACCTCGGGGTTCAGGTGCGCGAACCCGCGGTTGACGGGGTCGGGCCATTCGGCCGGCGGCATGCGCAGTACGTGCTGCGTGTAGTAGTGCTCGACGAGCAGTTCGCTGTAGCGCGGATCGTCGAACGCATTTCGAGCCTCCAGCGCGCGGATTTCCGCCAGCACGTCCGGATCGAGCTGAGGACCCAACACATCCCGGGCGTACGCATTGTACGCCGCAATATCGGACATCATATTGGAGACGATGAGGCCCTTGAGGTGCTGCTGGTACTTGATCGCGTACTCGATGGCGAGCACGCCGCCCCAGGAATGGCCGTACAGGTAAAAATTGGTCTCGTCCAGCCCCAGCGCCTTGCGGACCTGCTCCACCTCCTCCACGAAACGCTCCGTCACCCAGAGGCTGGTGTCGCTCGGCTGGTCGCTGTAGGCGGAGCCGAGCTGGTCGTAATAATAATATTCGATGCCGGCGCCGGGAAGGTAGCTGTCGAACGCCTCATAGAGTTCGTGGGTGGCCCCCGGTCCGCCGTGCAGGATCAGCACTTTCATGTCCGGATTGTTGCCCACGCGCTTCGTCCAGACCTTGAAGTCGCCGACCGGGGTTTCGATGGGGATCATGCGAACCCCGCCGGAGAGCACATCGTCGCGCCCGGTATGGTCGAAGTAGGTGGCCAGGGACGCGTCGGGCGCCGGCTTCGCGCAGCCGGCGAGGAGCGCAATCAGGAACAGCGGGAAAAGTCGTTTCATGCGAGCGGTGGCGCGTCGTCACGCGCCTGTCATGGGTGGGAAATGGTACGACGGACAAGCCTAATGCTTTTCGACCGAATCCGGCGGGCTTTCCTGACGCTTCAGGAAGTCGCGGTACAAGCCGACGAGCCCCACGATCACAAAGACCAGGGCGATGGACTTGTATGCGGGGTGCTGTATGGCCTGCACCAGGAAAAACAGGACCGCCAACGCGCCGATCGTCATGCGAACGGGGTGGCCGACCTGAAAATAGGCATCCAGCTTCATCGTTTTACCACCTTGACGGCCGTTCCGTATGCCAGCAGCTCCGCGGCGCCCTGCATCACCGGCGCGGTAACGAACCGCACGCCGACGATGGCGTTCGCCCCCAGCCGGCTGGCGTTCAGCGCCATGCGATCGAGCGCCTGCTCGCGCGCTTCCGCCAACATCTTGGTGTATTCGGTGATCTCGCCCCCGACGAGGCTCCGTAGCCCCGCCAGAATGTCCTTGCCCAGATGCCGCGCCCGGATCGTGTTGCCGCGGACCAGCCCCAGCGTCTGCACGATCTGATAGTCGACCAGTTCGTCCTGTGTCGTGATGATCATTGATCCACCGTATCCGAATAGTGATCGTCTTCCTTGTTGCCGATGCGGTCCTTGATCACTTTGATCAACAGCGCACCGAACCCGACAACGACCAGGATGCCCACCAGCAGGCTGGAGGACGTAAACAGGCCGGCGACCGAGGCGCCCACCATCAGCACGACCAGCACGCCCAGACTGGCGTACCCGATGATTTCCAGCGTGTCCATATCGTTACCACGTCGTGTCGTTCGAAAAAGGTTAATCCCGGGCGCAACGCCGGCGCGCCGCGCTTGCGTTACGGCGTCAGCCATGCCGACACCGTCTCCCGGTCGCCCGTCATCTCCCAGGCCATCATCGACACCGGGATAACGCCGCGTTCATTCAACGAGTCCATAAACCGTTTCAGGGTAAAGGCGTCGCCCTGCTGGAGCGAAAGCCGGGCGATCAGGTCCTCGATCTGGATCTTCCCTATCAGATAGCTCGTCCCGTACATCGGCTGCTGCAGGTACAGGTGCTGTTCGAAGAACACGGTTTGCCCGTCCGCCGGCAGCCAGCCCCGCGGCGTCCATGCGGAGGCGAACTGGACGGCTTCCTGCATGGTAAAGTCGTTGCTGTGCATGTAGAGGTCGCCGAGCGCCCGCGCGGCGCGCTGGGCGAGGAGCACATAGATCAGCTCCCGTGCCCGGGGCCGGCCGTCGAACAGGCCGGCGTGCATCATCATCTCCTCCATCGCCGTCGCCATCCCCTCGGCGCGGCTCACGAAGCTGTTGTAGAGCAGGGGCTCCCGGCGGATCGGGCTCGGGTGCGGCTCCTCGGCCATGCGCGCGAGGTCGATCCAGTGATAGCCATGGGTGCGCATCACCAGGGCATCCCGGTAATTGGCCTCGGCGAAGAACTCGCGCCGGCCATCCACGGGCGGCGCATACCGCCCGATCCGGGCGCGCAGCGCGCCATCCATATAGGGCTTGATCGAGACCACGTCCTCGTCTTCGAGGAACGCCATGTACTCGGTGACCGCGGCGTTCATCTTGCGGTCGTATTCCTCCTCATCGTCGATCGGACGCAGGGACGGCAGGTGCCGGTTGCGGTGTTCCTCCAGCTTCAGCGCCGCATGGGCCCGGGCGAGTTCGCGTTTCATCATCGCGACCTGCTCGGCCCAGGTGTACGGCACGAGCATGACGTTGCGCACGAACCAGTCGTAGTGCTCCACCCCGATGCCGGACGGCCCCGTTTTCTCGTCCGCCTTCGACTCCAGCCAACCGATGAACCGGGCCGTCGCCTCGGACGCCGCGCGCGCATCGGCTTCGAGCGGACTGCCGGCCACGCGCGCCGCGAGCGCATCGAGATCGCGCTGCTGTTCGCCCAGGGCGCGGATGCCGGCGGTCCACAGATCCCGGGCGTTGCCCGTCAGGTTACGCCGGGCCTGATCCAGCAGCGGCGGGATGGCGCGGATGCGCTCGCCGAGCCGCCGGGCGTCGTCGCCGGAATGCGGGAGGGGGTACTGCCACAATTCGATGGCGCCGTAAATGACGGGTCCCTCGCGCGCCGGCACGTCGGACTGCGACGGCCAGATCATCGTGTAAAACGCCGGGTTGTTCTCCCAGGGTCGCCGCACCCGGTGGTCGAAGTCCAGCCCGTTCATCTCGGCGCGCACGAGGTGGTAGTCGACCTGCTGCGCGACGGACCAGCCCGAGGTATCGATTGCGGCCAGGCGCTCCCGGTAGCCGGCGAGGCCCCGATGCTGCGCGGCCATCGCCTTCGCCGTGTAGTCCGGCACCCCGTCGTCGACCCGGGGGTGCTGGAAATCGCGCCAGGCCTGGAAGAGGTCGAGCAGGTCTTCGTACGAGGCGGGGTCCGGCGGACGGAATCCCGCCACGAGGCCGGCGAACAGAAGGAAAATGGCGATCGATCGCATGGGTATCCTGGGCGGGTGGCGCTTTGACAACGCAATATAGGGTATGGCGAGCACGCATCTCAACGCGCCGACCCTATCCGCCACCCTGCAAACAAGCCCCGGTCATCAACCCGCGCTGCCCCGACGCATGAAGGCGTCCCGGCGGTAATACAGCATCATCCCGAAATACAGCAGATACTTGGCCGGCGTCGGATACCCGCCATCCCCCGCGACAAGATGGGTGCCCACCGCGCCCGCCATCACGACAAACAGCACGACGAGCGACGCCAGGTTGGTGCGCGGAAGCATCAGCCCGATGCCGGCGCCGGTCTCGGCGATGCCGATGGGAATCTGGATCCAGGACGGATAACCGAAGCGCTCATCGAACGCGTAGTCGCCCGTAAAATTCGAGATCCCCCAGAAGAAGAACTCGATCCCCAGATAGAGGGACACGACGCGATAGATCGCATCCGTAATCGCCCGGTTCGCGGAGTCGCTCATGGGATGGGTCATGGGTTATTCTTCGTTCGACACGGGTCAGGACGCTGGTCATTGGACACTGGTCATCAGACACTGGTCATTGGACACTGGTCATCAGACACTGGTCATCAGTCACTGGTCATCAGTCACTGGTCATCAGTCACTGGTCATTGGACCCTAGTCAGCGGCATCTCAATGAGGACGGCCATGAAGCCCCAAGCCAATGACCAATGACCAGTGTCCAATGACCAGCTTGCGAAGCAAGCTATGACCAGTGACCGGCTTGCAAAGCAAGCCATGACTAGTGACCAGCTTGCGAAGCAAGCTATGACCAGTGACCGGCTTGCGAAGCAAGCCCTAACCAATGTCCAGCTTGCGAAGCAAGCTATGACCAGTGACCAGCTTGCGAAGCAAGCCATGACCAATGACCAGCTTGCGAAGCAAGCCGTGGCCCCCTCACAACCCCGATCCTTCCTGCGGTCCGGGCGGCATGTTCTGCTTCAGATACCGGGTCAGGAGTTCGTAGAGGTGCCGCGTCGTGCCGGGGCCTTCAAAGATGCCGTGCGACCGGTTCGGGTAGGCCATCATCGTAAACGGGCGGTTGGCCTGGACGAGCTTGTTGATGAGCGCCTCCGAGCCCTGGTAGTGTACGTTGTCGTCGCCGGTGCCATGGACGAGCAGGAGGTTGCCGCGTAAGTGCTCGGCGAAGTTGATCGGCGAGCCCTGGCGATAGCCGTCCGGGTTTTCCTGCGGCAGGCCCATGTACCGCTCCTGGTAGATGGTATCGTAATAGCGCTGGTCGGGCACGGGCGCGACGGACATGCCGGTGTTGTACACCTCGGGATACCGGAACATGGCGTTGAGCGTCATCGACCCGCCGCCGCTCCAGCCCCAGATCGCGATGCGGGAGGCATCGACGTAGGGCCATTCCGCCACCTTCCGGGCGGCGGCGGCCTGATCGGCCGAGGCGAGCACGCCGATGGACCCGTGGACGATCTTCCGCCAGTCGCGTCCGCGCGGACCCGGCGTGCCCCGGTTATCCACACTCATCACGATATACCCCTGCTGCGCCAGCATCTGGTGCCACAGGTACTGATGACCGCCCCAGCGGTCGACCACCGTCTGCGACCAGGGCTCGCCGTAGACGTGGAACAGGACGGGGTATTTGCGGGAGGGATCAAAATCCGGCGGCAGGATCTCGTAGGCGTCCAGTTCCACCCCATCGCCAATGTCGATCCGCAGGAAGCGCGTCTTGCCCAGCGAGAGGCCGGCGAGGCGGCCTTTCAACGCCGCATTATCCACCACCGTCTGCAGCGTCCGGTGTTTCGGGAGGGAGACCAGCTCGGTCACCGGCGGCACGCCGAAGCTCGAATAGGTGTGGAAGGCCCATTTTGCGCCGGGAGCGATGTCGTAGCTATGGGTGCCGGGCTGGTTCTCGGGGGTCAGCCGGGTGACCTTGCCTTTGCCGTTGAGGAGCGCGCGATACAGGTACTGCTGGGTAGCGTTGTCGGGCGAGGCCATGTAGTAGAGCCAGCCGCCCTTTTCGTCGATATAGACGATGGACAACACGTCCGCCGCCTCCGGGGTGATCGGCGTCAGCGCACCGGTGGCGCGGTCCGCCAGATAAACACGCCGCCATCCGTCGCGCTCGCTGACCCAGGTAAACCGTTTGCCGGCGGCGAGCCAGCGGAAGTCTTCGCGGTTCTGCACGTCGATCCAGGCGTCATCCACCTCGGTCAGCACCGTCCGCATCTCCCCGGTGCGGGCGTTGCCCAGGATCACCTCGAGCCGATTCTGCTGGCGGTTGAGGTGCTGCATGACGATCTCATCGGAATTGGCGGCCCACTCCATCCGGGCGATGTAATGGTTGCGGAGATCGTCCGACGGCTCGAACCACACGATGTCGCCACCGGCGGCGGGGATCACGCCGACGCGGCACGACGAGTTCGTGGTGCCGGCCTTCGGGTACTGGACGGGGATGGTGAACGAATAGAGCGAATCCGTATTGTTGATCATCAGAAAGTCGCGCACCCCGGTCGCGTCGAGCTGCCAGAAGGCGATCGACCGGCCGTCCGGACTCCATCGCCAGCCGTCGCGCAGGAAAAACTCCTCCTCGTAGACCCAGTCGAACGTCCCGTTGATCAGCTTCTCGGAACCGTCCGACGTAAGCTGGTCGATCTTGCCGTCGGCGAGGTGCTGGACGTACAGGTTGTGCCCCTGCACGTAGCCGACGCGGGTGCCGTCGGGCGAGAACTTGGCGAACATCATCGTGGACGCCGGCGCGCCGCCGCCGAGCTGCTTGAGCGTGCCGTTGGCGATATCGAGCACCCAGTAGTCGCCCCGCGTGTTTGCGCGCCAGACGCGTTCCGAGTTCGTGTAGATGAGCAGCTTGAGCCCGTCGGAAGACCAGTCGTAGTCCTCGATGGCCAGCGGTTCAGACGCCCCCGCCGGCACGAAGCGCTGCGCCGGCACGATGATGTCTCGCCCGCCGCTGGACGGGTCGTGGCGGACGAGATCGACGCCGCCCGGCAGCGTCGCCGAGCGCTCGAGCATGGTGTATCCGTTGTTGTCGTCGAGCCAACGGCTCTGGCCGGCGCGCTGGCCGTAAAACTCGGGCGAGCTGAAGAGCCGTTCGAGGGTGATTTCGGAAGCCTGCTGCGCGAATACCGCCGGCGCAACGAGGCACAGCGCCAGGACGGCGAGCGTGCGAATGTTCATGTCGGATGGGATGATGTCGGCGAGATGGATTACGACCTGTTCGAGCCACCTCCCTTAGAAAATAAAAAGGGAGAGGCTAAGGATGGACCAGACGGAAGGGAAAATGTTCGGCCGTCCACGCCCCATCCTTCATTTCCTCGAGCGTAACGAGGAGATCGTCGTCGGTGTCGCGGCGATAGATGAGCCGTTTACGCCCGTCCGGCGCCTCGAAAACGGCCTCCCGGTTCTCGACACGCACGAGCGGGAAGACGTGCACTTCCTCCTTGTCCTCCCACGCGATCAAGCCGGCGCTGAAGTGTTTGATGCGGAGAGAAGGCACAGGGTCGATGGTGTCGATGGTCATCAGCTCAAAAAAGACCGCTTCCCCTTCCTGCACGTACCGGAAGGAGCCCATCATCGTATTGCCATTCGGCGCGGACCAGATCTCTTCGATAAAGGCGCCCTCGGGCTCGCCCTGCCAGTGGCCGGCGATGAAGGCGAGGTTGGCAAGCGTCGGGGCCGGCTGGGCACGGATGGACGTGGTAATGAGTATCGCCCCGAGCAGCGCATAACGTAGTTTGAGCATCGCTAGTGGTTCATGATTGATTGGGAGCACATTCGCGGGTATCCGTCCAGCGACCCTGCGCACAGATCCTCTTTTCCATCGCCGGCCCGTCGGACAACAACGCGTGGCATCACCATGCGTCGACACCGGCTATCGAACGAGTTGGAGCGATATACTGGCATAGGACTGGTGAATCCGTGCGGAATCATAGGTGTAGCTCACGATGCCGACATCCTGTTCCATGTCATAACGTACGCGATTCGAAGGGAAACCCCATACTTCCTCTTTCTGCACGATTCCCGGCGCATCAGGGGCCTGCACCCACTCGATCCCAACGTCTTCATAGGTCACACGAGGAATTACCACCATGCGCCCGGATATGGTAGCCGTAACCAAATCGTAGATGGTCGTATCCATCATACTGAGTGAGGGCGCGGCGAAGTTCATGTAGTCGCCCTCGGTGACAATGGCCAGTTCAATCGATTTGCTATCGCAGTTATCGACGACCTGCTGGACGGTCCACGTCTGCGTACCCGTAAACCGCGTCTCGTATCCACTGTCCGTCGACTGTCCCTGCGTGTAGGTGTACGTCCAGCTTTGGCCGGCCTCGTGAGGCAAGTAGCTGATGCGGCCTGGCCCCGTCGCGGTCGCGCAGCGCACCTCCACGTCAAAGGATTCCCGCGCACTGGGGTTGTCAGGAAAACTGATCGTCAGGGTCGATGTGCCAACCGCAGACGGGCTAATGGAGAGAATATTCGATTCCCGCTGGAGCAGAATGGCTTGCCCGTCGGCATGGACGCTGTATGGCATCGTCAGTGCATCCGGCGTTAGAAATTGGGCTAGATCCAAAAGAAGTGGGGAATCCCCGACATACAGTGTCGTATCGGATAAGGCGCGAATCAGTACCTCCGTGTCGTCGGGAGAGGCGTTCTGGCTATCACAGCCGGCACCTGCAAGCGCAAGGAGCACGTAGAGCACACATAGATTGACGCGTTTCAGAAGTGATGTATAGTGCATAGGAGTTTCCCGCGACGCGGCTGATAGAGATTGCTCATTGATTCGACATGAATAGGGGGATATGCCCCGAGCATGCCGGCCCCGCGTGTCCGTTCCCGAGACCGTCCTTACCGAATAAGCGTCAGATGAATCGCATCGACGAAGTGATGATTCGACGCGTAAGAAAACGAGGTCAGGCCCAGATCGCGCTCCATCTCAAAGCCGGCCGTTGTGCAGCCGCCTCCGCCGCAGGACAGCGTGGAATCCCAGCGCACCAGGTCAGGTCCCGATGCCGGATACAGCCACTGCAGGGAGTCGAGCCCGGGATAGGTCCCATCCGAATAGCCCTGGATCACGAGGCGGTCGCCGGCAAGGTGACCGCTTCGGTGGTTCGACCAGGAAAACGCATACGTCGAATCGTACAAATCCGGGTACGAGGCATACCGTATCCCCTCAAACGCCTCCTCAATGACAAAGTCCGCCGTCTGGCAATGATCCTGGACCGAGGACAGGTTCCATGTCAGAACACCCTCCATACGAACACGGCTTGGCACGAGGAATCCATAGTGGTATTCGGTATAGGTAAAACGCCACTGCGCGTGAGACGCCGCCGGGAAGTAGCTGGCGAATCGGCTACCGGGGTCGGTCGCGCATTCGACACGCACCGTGAAGCGGGACTCCTGCCGGCCGCCGTCTCTGGTGGATGCCGCGAGGGTGATCTCCGAAAATCCGCGCGTGGCTGGCGTAATGGTCACCTGATTAAACTGCTGGGCTATCTGGACCGCGTCGCCATCCGCACGCACCTCGAACAGCAGCCGATGATCGGAAGTGGAATGGAACAGCGTATCCATATCGATAACGAGCGGCGCATCGTCTGTCCGCAGCGTCGTGTCGGCCGGCGCTCGTTTCAGTTCAATCGCATCAGGGGCATCCGACGTGAACGCATCGCAGCCGGCCCAAGCAAGCACCAGCAGCGCGGCATACCCTACCAGATGGATACGTTGCATGTAAGCCTGACGAATCAGGGTTTCAGGGTGATTTTGACGG
>JAWKNW010000043.1 GCA_041391505.1 Rhodothermales bacterium | reverse complement strand
AGGCCGCCCGGCACCAGCAGGATCTGGCCGGCGAGGTCGCCGGCGAGCGCGCCCACGATGGCGCCCAGCGTCAGCAACAGCACGCCCAACGTGAAAGAGCCCAGGGCGAACGTATTCCGCAGCATGGAGCGCTTCGCGCTGTAGTCTCGATGCAGCATCCATTCAAGAAAGGCCCGATAGCGGCTCATCAGACGCGGCAGCCCCGTCGCGACGAAGCGATCGCCGATCGGCTTGAACACGCGCCGATGCAGAATCATCAGGGTCGGGATGCTCACCCCCAGCACGACGAGCGTCTTCCAGTTTGCGATGCCGATCACCACGCCCGTGAGGATCACGAGAACCGTAGCCGCAATCCGTGACGCACGACGCATCGGCGGCGATTCCTCGTTTTCCAGCCGCGCAAAGATGCCCGTGATGACCGGGTTGATGACGATGGCCACAAACAGCGAACTGATCAGCGTCACGATCAGGGTCAGCGGCAGGTAGCTCATGAACTCGCCGATCAAGCCGGGCCAGAAGAGCATCGGGGCAAATGCCGCAACCGTCGTTGCCGTCGAGGCCACCACCGCCGCGCCCACCTCACCCGTGCCGAGCCGGGCCGACTCGAAGCGCGAGTGACCCATCTCCCGGTATCGGTAGATGTTTTCGATGATCACGATCGCGTTGTCGACGAGCATCCCCAGCGCGATAATGAGGCTGAACAGGATGATGAAGTTCAGCGTGTAGCCGAGCGTCTGAAACAGGATGAACGAGATGAACATCGAGAGCGGGATCGCGATGCCCACGAGGAACGCGTTCCGTACGCCCAGGAAAAACAGCAGCACGGCCACGACGAAGATCAGACCGCTGATGATGTTGTTTTCCAGGTCCTTGAGCATCGTCTTCACGTAGACGCTCATGTCGCCGGTGATCACATACTCCGTCCCGGCGGGGAAGGGAAACGTCTCCATCGTTTCGTCGATGTTCGCGACCGTATCCAGAATATTGGCCCCCGAGCGCTTTTTGACGCTGAGGCTGACCACCTGGAGCGTGGACAACTCCTCGTCGGACAACGGCTCGAACTCGCCTTCCTCGTTTTCCTGCTGATACACTTCCAGACGCGAATACGAGCTGCGATCCTTGAAGCCGAACTTGACGTCGGCCAGATCGCGCACGTAAATCGGCATGTCGCCCGGGGCCTTGACGACGAGGTTGTTCAACTCGTCGGGCGTTTCGATCTCCCCGTTGACGCGGACCAGGTAGTTCGCGCGGTCGACGTCGATCGAGCCGCCCGGGATATTCGTATTCTCCTCCTGGATGGTCTTGACCACGTCCGAGAACGTCAGGTTGTAGGCCTTGAGCGCATTGAGGTCCACGTTGATCTGGACTTCCCGCTCGAGCCCGCCGATCACGTCGACGTTGAGCACGCTCGGGATGGTCTCGATCTCGTCCCGAAGATCCTCGGCCACCTCCTTGAGGCGCGCGAGCGAGTAGCCGGCGGCCAGGTTGATGGTCATGATCGGCATCTGCTGCGTGTCGATCTCGCTGACGAGCGGCTCCTCCGTTTCGGTGGGCAGCTCCGCCTTCGCGATGTCGACCTTGTCGCGCATCTTCTGGAACGCGTCGTCGATCGACACATCCGGATCGAACTCCACGATCACCGTCGAAACGCCCTCGGTCGACGACGAACGGATCTCCTTGATGCCGTTGATGCCCTGGACTTCCTGCTCGATCCGCTGCGTCACGAGGGATTCGATGTCGTCCGGACTCGCTCCGGGATACACCGTCGTAACCACGATCTGCGGGATTTCGATCGACGGCTGCGCTTCCTTCGGGATCGTCTTGTAGCTCAGGATGCCGCCAAAGGTCAGGAGCGCGGTCAGCACCAGAATGCTGGTGCGGTATTGTATGGCTAGGTCGGTTATTCGCATACGTATGATTCCGGTAAACGACGCCGGCTGATTTCGTGGGTGATCTCGGGTGCTTCGCTATTCGGCCGAAGTCAGCCGCGTTGTTGTACTCGTCGTGCTGTTGACGACCTCCACGGCGTCGCCCTCGGTCAGGTTTTGCTGGCCCAGGATCACGACTTCCTCGCCGGCCGCGACGCCTTTCGTCACCACGACGTACCCGCCGTACGACGACCCCAGCTCCACTTCGCGGCGACGCGCGATGCGCAGGTTGCCTTCGCGCTCGACGACAAACGCCCCGTAGCCCGATTCGTCGAGCAGCACGGCGTTCTGCGGCACGACCAGCACGTCTTTCAGGACGTTGCGTGTCACGTACAGGCGCAGGCTCATCGCCGGCTTGAGCAGCCGCTCGGCGTTGTCGACACGGATCTCGATCGGGAACGTGCGGCTGTCCGGATCGATGGCGCTGCCGACAAAGCTGACCTCGGCGGTAAACCGCTGGCCGCCGTACTGGTCGAGCGCCACATCCACGCGCGTGCCTTTCGCGATGTCGTTCGCATACCGTTCGGGCACGCCGGCGGCGATCTTCACGGATTGCGTATTGACGATGCGCACGATCGGCGTCCCGGTCATCACCTGTTCGCCCAGCTCGGCCATGTAGTCCTCCACGAGGCCGCTGAACGGCGCGACGACGCGCGTGTTATCCAGCTGCTCCCGGATTTGCGCCAGACCCGCCTCGGCCTGCCGCATCTGGGCGGCGGCCTGCGCGAACTGGGTGCGCACCTGCTCGTACTCGTTGGCGCTGATGATCGAATCCTGGAAGAGCGGCGTCTGGCGATCGTAGGTGTCCTTCGCCAGGTTGTGCTGTGCTTTCGCGACATCGTATTGCGCCTGCGCCTGCAGGAAGGCGGCGTGCAGCAACGTCGAGTCGATGCGCGCCACCACCCCGCCGCGCGGGATGTACGCGCCGCGCTCGGCGCGGTAGATCAGCGAACCGACGGCCTGGGCCGAAAGCACGGCGTCGTTGGTTGCCTCGACGGCCCCGTTGATCTCGATCACATCCTCGAAGGAGGTCGGCGAAACGACGAGGGTTTCGATCCGCGTGCTGCGCACGGCGGTGATGGCGCCGGACGCGGCCGACTCCTCGCCGGCCTGATCGCCGGCGCAGCCGAACGCAAACACCGCGATCAGCGCCAGGGTGATGACGGGAACGAACTTATACGTAAAAAACGGACGTGTCATAGGTCGCATGAATCTCGTAAACAAACGCATGAATCAGTGAGGCCGGAATTCACTCGTGAAGTCGGGCGGCCGCGAGGTTCAGTTCCGCGGAGTCGGCGAGCGGCATGCCGACGGCGGTTTCGAAGGCGCTACGCGCCCGCAAGTAGTCATGGATGGCCTGCAGATGGTTGAGCCGGCTCTGATCGAGCTGATCGGAAGCCGTCCGCACCTCGAGCGGCGTCGCGACGCCTTCCCCGAGCCGCTTCTCTGCAAACGCGTAGTTCAGCTCGGCCCGCTCGATGTTGCGCTCCTGGCTGGCGATTTGCAGACGGGCGGCCTCCAGGTTGCGCAGCGCCATGGCTACTTCCTGACGCAGCCCCTGCACCCGCTGCTCGAGCTGTACATCCATCCGATCCGCGGCGATCTGAATCTGCTGGGCCCGATACTTCGTCTGGAACCCGTCAAAAATCCGCCACCGCAACTGCACCCCGACGCTGACCGCCGGATTCCAGTAGCCTTTGCTGAAATACGTATTCTGTCCCTGCGTGAACGTGAAGGGGTCGTTGGGATCCGTGATCACATAGGTCCGGTTGCTCGGGACGTTGCCGATGTAATTCAGGTTTGCGAACGCGCTCAGCGTGGGGAGGTAACCGCTCCGCGTCACGCGGGCGTTGATCTGCTGCAGCTTGATGTCCTGCTTGACCTGCTCCAGGTCGGGCCGGTGTTCGATGGCCAGCAGCACCGCATCGTCCATCGACACGGTCTGGAAGTCGCCATACGAGGCGGCCCGCAGCTCGCCCACGAGCCGCACGGGCTGATCGACGGGGATCCCGATCACCATCTTGAGCTGATCGAACGCATTCTGCGCCTGGTTCTGCGTTTGCAGGTAGGCCGTTTCCAGGTTCGCCAGCTCCACCTCCATACTCAGACGCTGGAATTTGGGCGTGACGCCCTGCGAGACCTGCCGGGCGATTTCTTGCAGGGAGCTGCTCGTCCGCGATACGCTTTCGCGCGCCACGTCGACCGATTCCTGCGCGAGCAACGCCTGGTAGAAGGCGGCGCGGACGTCGTCGATCAGCACCTGCTCCTGCCGCTTGAGCCCGTACTCGCGGCTCGTCTGCAGATACCGCGAGGCGCCGCGAACGGCGATGAAGGCGCTGAAGTCGAAAATGGGCTGCGAGATGGTGATGCCCGAGACGTACTGGTTGGGGACGAAAAACGGATTGCTCCCGCCGCCGAGCGAGATGCCGGCGCGGTCCAGTCCGTCCTGCTGGCGATCGAAGAAATCCGTGAAGGTCAGCGGATCGGTGCCGGCATCGTCGTCCGTGCGGGCGCGTTCGTTGTACGCCAGCCAGTCGACAAAGCCGAGCGACGAAAACAGGTTGCCCGCCGAGCTACCCGAGAACGGGTTGGCGCTTTTCAGATTTCGGGTGTAGCTGCCGCTGACATCGACCTGCGGGTAGAGGCGGCCGTAGCCTTCCTTGACCTGGGCGCGGGCTTCATCGACGCCGAGGCGGGCATCCCGCATGGCGTAATTGTTTATGTAGGCGATCTGCAGGGCCTCGTCGAGCGAGAGCGCCACTTCCTGGGCGGCGACCGAGGCCGGCTGAAGGGCCGGCTGCGCAACGGAAGGGAGAACACCTGTCGCGCCGGCGACCAGCATCAGCGCAACCACGCGTAGCACGTGCATACGTGGGTATGACATAGAATCGAAGCGATTTATGAGGTAAAGACAAGCCCCGCTTACAGGCTGAGACCGTCCATGAGGAGATGAGTCAGGAAGCCGGCGGCGGATTCCGGTGACGACGCGCGATCCAGACCGTCCGCCAGCAACAGGTGTACCTGCAACCCCTGGATATTTCCCTGAATCATGTGCGCGGCCGCCTTCGCGTCGATTGGACGGACGTGGCCCGCATCAATGGCCAGCTGGATCGGCATCGTAAGGGCATTGACGACCCGCTCCTGCTGCTTCCGGAAATAACAGGCGTGTTCTTCATGCTCGCCAAAACACATCCGGTGTGCTTCCTTGACGAGAATCAGAAAAAGCTCCTTGTCGTGTAGATAAAACGTCAGGCATGACAACGTATAGTCATAGAGCCCCTGACGAAACGTTTTCTCTTTTTCGCGAACCGGCCGGAACGATGCCTCGACGAGCTGCTCCATGTCGTCGTAAAAGGCATCGAATATGGCGAGCAGCATCCCTTCCTTCCCGCCCTCGAAATAATTGTAGAGGGTTCCTTTTCCGAATTCGGCGCGGCGGGCGATGTCGTCCAACTTGGCCCGCCCAAAGCCTTTTTCGGCAAATTCGGCACGCGCGGCGGCAAGTATCGCCTCACGGCGCAACCGGCGCTCGCGTGCACGTCGGGATGTAGGTACCTCCATGGTGGCTCGGCTCTCGATAAAAAAGTGACTCATCAGTCAGATTTTGACCAGTACGTCAACACCGGGACAGAGATTCACCCCGCGCATTAAGAAACGGTAAAGAGTCCGCCGGCCGGGCCCATAAAAAAGCGCCCGGCTCTTTTGAGGAGCCGGGCGCCCTTTGCAACCAGAGGAGATTCAACCAAACGCACTGAATAATACAGACAATACGGCGACTTGTCAATACTTATTTTAAGTTAATACAATCTTAACCTTAATACTTAACACATAACTGGCCATATCCTTAAATATAAAAAACCTTATCGATCATCCGGCCGCACAAAAAAACCGCCTGCGACTCGAAGGCGGCAGGCGGTTTTTGGATACCGATCGTTGCGGATGGAAACGACTCGAATCAATTCGGAATCAGTTCGTTCAGGAGCCGCTCGTTGGTCGGAATCTGCTGGAAATGCCGGAGCAAAGCCTGCATCGCCTCGATGGGCGGCCGGCTGTTGAGCGCGCGGAACAGCTTGTGATGCTGCGCCACCTGATCCCCGAGCAGCAGCTCTTCGTTTCGCGTTCCGCTTTTCCGCAGGTTGATCGCCGGATAGATCCGCTTGTCGGCCATCTGCCGATCCAGCACGATCTCGGCATTGCCCGTCCCCTTGAATTCCTCGAAGATGACTTCATCCATCCGGCTGCCCGTTTCGATCAGCGCGGTGGCGATGATGGTGAGCGAGCCCCCGCTTTCGATGTTGCGGGCGGCGCCAAAGATCTTGCGCGGGATGGTCATCGCGCGCGAATCCAGACCGCCGGAAAGCGTTCGCCCGCTGCCGTCGACCCACAGGTTGAAGTTGCGCCCGAGACGGGTGAGGGAGTCGAGCAGCAGCACGACGTCCCGCTTCAGTTCGACGAGCCGCTTGGCGTACTCGAGCGACAGCGTCGACACGCGCACGTGGTTATCGGCTTCCCGATCGTTTGAGGAGGCGAACACCATCGCCGAGGTGGAACGACGGAAATCCGTCACTTCTTCCGGGCGCTCGTCGACCAGCAGGGCCACGAGCGACACCTCCGGATGATTCTTCGTGATCGATGCGGCGATCTGCTTGAGCAGGATCGTTTTTCCGGTGCGAGGAGGCGCCACGATCAGGGCGCGCTGCCCCTTTCCGATCGGAGCGGCCAGGTCGACCGCCCGCATCGAGAAATCCGTCGGCCCCGTGACCAGATTCAGCTTCTCGTCGGGATAGATGATCGATCCCGTCTCGAAATCACGGGTGCGTGCCCATTCTTCCGGACTGACGCCCATGACGGAGGTCACTTTTTCTACCTGCAGGTCGCCCTTACGACCCGGACGCAGGGTGCCTTCGAGGATGACGCCATCGCGCAAATTGAGTTTGCGAATCAGAGGCGGAGGGGCAAACGCGTCGTTCTCTCCTTTCGGCAGCTCGGGCCGCAATTCTCGGATGAACCCAAACTTCTTGTCGCCAATCAGCTCAAGTATACCACGGAACGGTATCTCTCCCATAAACGGTTAACTGGATCTAGTCACACAAAGTGAAAGTTGGCCCACACTCCAACCAGATTGGATCAGGCCAATTGTATACCAATCAGTAATCGGGACCTTGCCAGGCCGACACGGCCAGGCGTCACGAGGCCACCCTCGCAACATGGAATCCACGCGCAACGACCCGCATCTGCGCCATTCGCTACCCTCGGGCCGCGCCTTCAGGAGGCTTGCCGTACTCACCGGTGGGTGCACGTACGTGGGTCGACAGGCTCCTTTAGAAAACAGGATAAGCAACAAAAACTGGCGATTGGAACGTTGCCCACGGCAGATGGTTTCCGGTACGCCCGCCGGCCGATGATATACACCTAGTCCGATTTCCATGACCGACCCGAGTGCCTGGGTGCCCCGCCTGCACGTTGAGACGAGCGGGCCGGCCCATGCTGATGTCGTTCTCCTGCTGCATGGATGGGGAAGCAGCGCCGCCCTGATGCGCCCGATCGCGCACATGCTCGCCCCATCGTACCGCGTCCTGGCCATCGACCTGCCCGGTCATGGGCTCACCCCGCCCCCGCCCGAACCCTGGGGCGTCCCGGAATACGCGCGCCTGGTGGCGGCTTTCCTCGACCGGGAAGGGCTCGAGCGCGTCCATATCGTCGGCCACTCGAACGGCGGACGCATCGCACTCTACATGGCCAGTGATCCGGATCTGGCGCGGTATGTGGCCAGCCTCGCCCTGATCAGCCCGTCGGGCACCCGTCCCACCCGGAGCGTGTCCTATTATGTGCGTTCAGGCATCGCGCGCGCACTCAAACTCCCGATCCGTCTCTTGCCGGGCAGGCTGCGCGCCACCGGCATGGACTGGCTTCGCCACACCTGGATCTGGCCCCTCCTCGGTTCGTCCGATTTCCGCCAGCTCACCGGTGTCATGCGGGAAACGTTCGTTAAAACAGCGAACTGTTATCTCGAGGATCGGCTGGCGCGCATCGAGGCGCCCACGATCGTGCTCTGGGGCACGGGCGACGATGCGATATCCCGCAAGCAGATGCATACCCTCGTCGCCGGCGTACGCGGCGCTCAACTAATCGAACTCCCGGGAGCGGGGCACTACGGCTATATCGACCAGCCTGCGCCCGTTGCCGAGGCGCTTTCCCGCCACCTCGAGCCCCGGCACGCCACGGTCTGATCGCCCCCCTCCCTCATGGATGCCACGTTGTCGTTTCTACTCTACGGCCTCATCCTGGTCGCCAGCCTGACCGCCGCGTGGCGAGCGTGGCAGCGGTTGCGCTTCTTCCTGCACATGATGCAGCTGGAAACGTACAAGCCGCCCCGCTTCGCCGCCTGGCTGTCCGCGCGGGTGCGAAGCCTCATTCGCGTGTCGCACGGCCTCGGCGCCGTCCTGCTCGCCGCATCCGCGCTGTTTCCGGGCGCCGGCGCGCAAAGCATCGTCGCGCTGGGCTGGTCGATCGCGTTCGCCTCGTCCCGTCATTATCAGGGATTTCAGGTCAAAAAACCGATCGTGTTCACGGCGCGCATGAAACGCCTGGCCGGCGCCGCGATCGGCCTGGGGCTGCTTCCCGTGCTCGCCGGCGGGATCGTCGCATGGACGAGCGCCCCGGGCACCCGCCTCCCCGTCTACCTACCCGTCTACCTCGGCGGCTGGCTCATCGCCGACCTGCTCGCGCCGCTCTGGGTGCTGCTGGGCGCCTATATCATGCTGCCCGTGGAGCGCGCCCTGCAGAACCGGTTCAAGAAGCAGGCGCAGGACACGTTGAAGAACCGGCAGGATCTCCAGGTGATCGCCGTCACGGGGTCGTACGGCAAAACCAGCGTCAAATTTATCGTGGCGGAGATCCTTCGCCAGCGGTTCAACGTGCTGGCGACACCCGGTTCGTACAACACACCGATGGGCATCTGCCTGGTCGTCAACAACCAGCTGAAGCCCGAACATCAGATGCTCGTCCTTGAAATGGGCATGCGTTACCGGGGAGACATCCGCGAGTTATGCCAGATCGCCGCGCCCGACCTGGGCATCGTGACGGCCGTCGGGCCGGCGCACCTCGAAACGATGGGGAGCATCGAGGCCATCGCCCTCGAAAAAGGCGACCTGCTCGAGGGCCTCAAGCCGGGCGGCGTGTCGGTGCTCAACGCCGACGACCCGCGGGTCGAGGCGATGGCGTCGCGCGCGCCGGGCAAGGTGTGGCGCGTTTCGACCGAGGGCGCGGCCGGCGCGGACATCGCCGCACACGACATCGCGTACGGACCGGATGGCGTCTCCTTCACCGTCCGCGACGAAACGGGCGCCGAGCATGCGTTCTCGGCCAGATTGCTCGGGAAACACAACGTCCTCAACATCCTGCTGGGCGTGGCGGTGGGCCGGCAATACGGACTCCGTCTGAGGCAGATCGCCCACGCCGTCGCCCGTCTCGAACCGATCGAACATCGGCTCCAGCTGCGGCGGACGGGCACCTACACGATCATCGACGATGCGTTCAACGCCAACCCGGTCGGGGCGCGGCATGCGGTGGAGGTGCTCGGCGCCTTCACCGGAGGAAAGCGCGCCATCGTGACCCCCGGAATGGTCGAGCTCGGGCCGCGCCAGGAGGAAGAAAACCGGATCCTGGGCGAATGCATCGCCGGCCACGCGGACCTCGCGTTGCTGATCGGCCGAGAACAAACCCGCCCCATCCAGGAAGGCCTGCGCGGCAAACAGTTTCCCGAGGACCGCATCCTCGTCTTCGACTCGTTTTTCGACGCGCGGACGTATCTCGACACCCATCTACAGCAGGGCGACACGGTGCTCTTCGAGAACGATCTCCCCGATCAGTACAACGCCCGCTAAACGACCGACGCGTGGCGCCCCTCCCGTACGGAAGCGACACCACGCGTCGTGTACCCTTGCTGGCCCGGCAAGAATCAGGAAGCGACGTCAGGCAGGACAGCGTATCGATGCCCGGATGCGGGATCCAGGATGCCGGATTTGTGCCCGAAACGGTGTTCTCGATCGATCGTCCTGCGTGCCCTCACCCTGCATCGGGTAATGGGCGCGTCGCAATGCATCGGGGCGATGCAGGAGCCATTACCCGGTCAAAACGTCGAGCAGGTCTGCCTGTATCGGGGTCAGAGGCTGAACCCGAACACCAGGAAGCTGCGCGCCGCGTCCGGCGTGGGGTTGATGATGTAGGAGACGAACACCGGCAGCGAAAACGAATCGGTGATCTTGATCTCCCGCGAACCGGTCAGCCCCAGATTGACAAATCCGAAATTCGATGTGCCGTAGAAGGCACTCTCCATCGGCACGAAGGCGGCCGTGACGCCGAGGTCCACATCCTGCACGGTAAAGGGATAATCGAGCTGGACGTAGACGGAATTGTCATCGTCGTTGTGGAAGAAGATGTTGGCCGAAACCGAGAGCGGAAACGAGTCCGTCCCGCCGGCGCCCACATTCAATTCCAGATAGTGCGCCCCGCCGTCGTCGTAGTTGAAGAAGTCGAGCCCCTCTTCCGATGCCTCGGGGAACGGGAAGTAATAATCGGTGATGCCCACCGTGATCGGGCCGAGGGCGACGCTCGCATATAGATCGTGTTCGTTCGCGTAGGCCCCGGAGGCCGAGATGGAATAGGAGGCCCAGGACCCGATGGTAAACGCGCCGGCGCTGAACTCGAGGGAGGGCTGCGTGCTCAGCGATTCACCGAAATCGACGCCGCGCCATACATATCGGCTAACGAAGTCGGCTCCCAGGCTGAATGACTGGGCGTCGGCCAGGCGAGGGCCTACGAGCATAAGAACAGCGAGTAACGTAAGTACAAGACGCGTGGCTTTCATGTGCTTGTCGGTTGGTTGGGGGTTGCGAATGACGCCTTCTACGGGGTGGTTCAGGGCATCACCGGAGCTACCCTGGTTTGTTTGTAAGGGTAATCTACTGTCGGTGCCGAAATAAATAAACAAATGATCTGCTATTGCTAGCTATTTTTAGTCAAGGAAGCGCTTCCTCTTCCATTTATTCAAACAAATTCATGTTTTTCCGGGGAAGCACCCTGAAATAGACGCGCTATTTCTTCCATCGACAGGCTTGGTGCAGGTGTCGCCGCAGCGCCGTAAAAAACAAAAAGGGTCCGGAGCGTTGCCCCGGACCCTCGTTCCGTGTTCGCACACGCCGGCCGTTCAGATGCTCGGCACGGAGATGCGTACGCCGCCCTTCATGGCGGAGTCGTGCGCGCAGATGCCGGCCATGGTCCAGTTGGCGGACGTGGCCGCGTCGGGCATGGGCGGCCGCCCCTCGACGATGGCCTGGATGAACTCATTCGCCAGATGCGGGTGGGACCCGCCGTGACCGCTGCCCTGGATGAACGACGTATGTTCATGCTCCTCGTCGTACACGCCGGCCTGGGTGAACGACTGGATTTCCTTCGGCAGGAGATGCCCGTAATCGGGGACCTTGACCCGTTCGGCATCCTCGAAGCCCGAGAAGAGCACCATCCCCTCCTCGAAGAGCTGCTCCCATTCGAAGGAGCTCTGCGTGCCGTACACGTCGAAACTCTCCCGATACTGACGAATCGTATTGAACAGGGACCGGGTCACCTCGCAGGCAAGGTCCGAATCGTGCAGCTTCATGAGCGACGACTCGACCGCGAACGGCGATCCGTACAGCGGGATGTACTCGTCCTGGATCTTCCCGGAACCGAAGCAGACGACTTCGTCGACGGTCGTGCCCGCCAGCGCGAGCAGCGGGCTCACGGCGTGCGTCGCATAGTGCATCGGCGGAAAACCGTACCAGTAACCCGGCCATCCCGGCAGCCCCATGTTCTGCTGATGCGAGCCGCGCAGGAACTGGAGCTGGCCCAGTTTGCCGGAGTCGAGCAATTCCTTCGCGTACAGGAATTCGCGGGTATAGACCGCCGTCTCCATCATCATGTAGTGTTTGCCGCTCGCCTGCCGGGCTTCCACGATCTGGAGGCACTCTTCGACGGTCGTCGCCATGGGCACCGTACACGCGGTATGTTTGCCGGCCTTGAGCGCCTGGATGCTCATCTTGCCGTGGACCGCGATCGGGGTATTGATGTGCACGGCGTCGATATTGGGGTCGGCCAGCACCGATTCGTAATCCGTATAGCGAACGTCGATGCCAAAGGCATCGCCGATTTCGTTCATTTTGGCCTCGTTCCGCTGACAGATCGCGTAGCACTCGGCATTCGGGTGTCGTTTATAGATGGGGATGAACTCCGCGCCAAAGCCAAGACCGATGATTGCGACGTTAACTTTCTTCGCCATATACTAGCTCCTCCTGAATGATGCGTGATAGCGTTCGGTTCTACTCCAGAAAAAACGGCACAGGGAGCGATTAGTCCATCTCTTGACATAGAAAAGATGTACTGGGCGCAGGGATGCCTCCATGTGGCCGGCGTGGATGAAGCCGGCCGGGGCTGTCTGGCCGGCCCGGTGGTCGCCGCCTCCGTGGTCCTGCCGCCCGATCTCGACCTGCCCTCCGTCCGCGACAGCAAACAACTCTCGCCCGAACGACGGGAATCCATCGCCCTCGTCATCCGCCGCGCCGCGGTAGCCATCGGCGTGGGCATCTGCTCCCCGGAAGAAATCGACCGGCTCAACATCCTGTGGGCGTCCATGGAAGCGATGCGGCGCGCCACCGCCGACCTCGCCGTCACCCCGGACATCGTGCTCATCGACGGCAACCACACCATCCCGGATTCGCCCTGGCCAACCCGGCCGATCGTAAAAGGCGACACCCTCTCGCAATGCATCGCGGCGGCGTCCATCATCGCCAAAACCGTGCGCGACCGCCTCATGCGCGATCTCGACGCCCGGCACCCCGGCTACGGCTGGAGCCATAACGCCGGCTACCCCACCGCCGAGCACTACGCGGCGCTGGAACGGCAGGGGCCGACGCCCCACCACCGCCAGAGCTTCAAACTCGCGCGATCGCTGTGAGCGGTCAGTGCCGACGCGCGTAGGCCTCGATCTCCGCCCTGAGCCGCTCGCCGGCGGCGTCGACCGACAATCCACTCAGGTCGACCGACAGGTGCGCGCGGTGGTAATACGGCTCGCGAGCGGCAAACAGACGGGCGATGCGCTCTTCGACCCGCTTTTCCGGCAGCAAGTGGCCCGCGTCATCCAGGAGCATCGGCCGCGAATGTTGTTCGGCCCGAAGGCGGCGGATGATCTCTCCCTGATCGACCATCAGGTAAACGACAAGCCCCTGCTCCCGCGCAAACGCCAGATTGGCCTCGGACACCAGCGCGCCGCCGCCCACCGCCACCACCACGCGTTCTTCGGCCTGCGTTTCGTGGAGCAGCGAGGTCTCCAGCCGGCGGAACCGCACCTCGCCATGCGTCTGGAAGTATTCCGCGATGGGCATCTCGATCCGCCGCACGATTTCCTGGTCGAGATCGAGAAACGCGTAGCCCAGGCGGTCGGCGAGCGCGGCGCCGAGCGTGCTTTTCCCGCTCCCCATGAAGCCCGTCAGATAGATCCGCAGGTAGGGGATGGAGTCCGTGGTCGCCTGGTTCATGGGAATCTCTCCGTTTCGCCGCAAGATTGTGCCAACGCGTGCGTAATTTAGCGCGCATCCACGAATGCGGCATCATGAAGTACAAACTCCTGATCGAATACGACGGCACCGACTTTTCAGGCTGGCAGCGCCAGGCCGGCGCCGCGACGGTGCAGGAAACGCTGGAAAACGCCCTCGCGATGGCGCTACGCCACGACGCCACGGTCGTGGGATCGGGCCGGACCGATGCCGGCGTGCATGCCCGCGGCCAGGTGGCCCATTTCGAGACGCCCATCCCCATCGAGCCCACCCGGCTTCGCGGCTCGCTCAACGGCTTGCTCCCCGAAACCATCGCGGTTCGCGACGTGACGCGCGTAGACGACGCGTTCCACGCCCGCTATGACGCCGTCTCCCGCACGTACCACTATTACGTCACGACGATCCCCCATGCCCTCGAACGCCGATTCCGGGCGCCCATCTATCCGCCGCCCGATTTCGACCGCATGAACGAGGCCGCGACTGCGCTCGTCGGCACCTTCGACTTCAATACATTTTGCCGCACCGCATCCGACACGCAGAACAGGATTTGCACGGTCACGGAAGCGGGCTGGATCCAGGAGGAGCACGCCGGCGCCTGGCGTTTCCGGATCTCGGCCAACCGGTTCCTCCACGGCATGGTCCGCGCCATCGTGGGCACGCTCGTGGAGATCGGACACGGCAAACGGGCGGCCGACAGCCTGCCCGATCTGCTCGCCCGGGCGGACCGCCGCGCCGCCGGCCCGGCCGCTCCCGCGCGGGGCCTCGTGCTCGAGCACGTCACCTATCCCGATTCCCGATGAACTTCGCCGCGCGATTAGGTGTACAAACCGGCTGAAGGTTATTATCCGCAACGAAGCGTTGCCACCACCACACATGCCCAGCGCCGGCTCAGCCCGCACATTCCCTCACCCCGCCGACGCCCGCCGCCCCTTTTTGCTCAGGTGGCCGGCGGTCGCCCTGCTGCTCGCCGCCGGCGCCGCGCTGACGGCCTGCGAACGCCCGTTTGTCGCCCCTACCCCGCCCGAAATCGAGCTCCTCGCCCCGGACCCCCAGCAGGTCTTTACAGACTCCATAACGGTCATCAAGGCCCGGGCCACCTCGTTCCGCACGGTCACCAAATTGATGGTCGATGGGCGGGACATGGTCTTCGACCCGATCGACGACACCTGGGTCGATACCGTGTCGCTCGACGCCGGCCTCAACGAATTCCAGGTCTCCGCGCTCGACGACGCCGGCGTGGAAGGAGCCCGGGACGTCACCCTGCTGCGGCTGAAGTACACGTTCAGCGAAGGCCCGTCCATGCCCGCCCCCTTCCGGATCGGCGAGCAAACGGCGACCCTGCTGTCGGACGGCCGCCTGCTGCTCCTGGGCGGCGTGCAGGGCCTGGTCGAGCCGGCGCTCAGCGCGGCGTTCGTGCTGGACCCCGGGGCCACCTCCTTCCGCCTGCTGCAATCCCGCATGATTCATGGCCGCACCGGTCACACCGCCGGCACGCTGCCGGATGGGCGCATCCTGATCCTGGGCGGCGCGACACGCGGCGCCGCCAACCAGCTTTTTCAGTTGATCCCGGATGTCGAAATCTTCAATCCGGCCACCAATCGCTTCACGCCGGTGCCGTTCGTCGGCGAACCCATCGGGCGGGTGTACCACGTCATGTTCATCACGACCGACACGCGCGGCGTCGTGATCGATATCCAGGGCGGGATCGGAAAAAACAACACCGATCGGAGCAGCGAACTGGAGCCGCTCCGAACGTTCAGGACGTTTCGCCTGGCGCGCGACACCCTGTTTTCCGTCGGCTCGGGCGGTATCTCGGTAGACGGCATCGGCCAGATATACAGCCATACGGTGGCGCCGCTGACCGCCATCGGATCCGACGGCGTCGGGGAATATCTCGTCGGCGGGTCGTATTTTACCGAAACGACGGAGCGCCGGGTCAACTTCACCATCGATTTCGCGTCCGCCCCGCTTCGTATTCTGGAGACGGGCCCGTATGATACGGGTCGTTACCGGCACGCCACCGCCGCCCTCCAGCCGGGCATCGTGTTCAGCTTCGGCGGCCGCGCCTTTTTGAACGGCCCCGTCCTGCAGAGTTCTGAGGTCTATGTCTCGGCATTCGACACGTACTTTCAGTTTGCCAACCCGCCGACCTCGCAACGCCGGCACGGGCACACTGCAACCAAAATGCCGGGAGGCCGAATACTGCTTGTAGGCGGTTTCATTGGCAACGGAGACGCGCTCACGACTTCCGAGTACTTCGATCCCGGCTTCGGCTTCTGACCTCCGCCCTCCGTAAACCCTGTTATACCTCACGGGCATGGACCTTCAACAAATCATCCGCTGGATTTTTATAGCGATCGTGCTGCTCGTCGCCGTCATGATTCTCGGCGTCATCCTGCAGATCGCGGGCTTCCTGCTTCATTACGCGTTGAAGGTGCTCATCCTGCTCTTCGTGATCGCGGTCATTCTCCGCTTTATCAGCGTCATCCGGGAACGCAGCAGGTAATCCCCTTCGAGCCGGCGGGCTCTTTCCCGGGAATCACGCGTTTAGAGGCGAACCGATAGCATCTATCCACAAGCCTCCAGGTTTTTGTGTCTTCCCAAATTCCGCCTCTGTCGACTTCGACACAGCCTGAACCGGTAGCCATACCGCTCGATATCACCTCCGAAACCGGCTATCTCACCCGCGTACTCGTCCACACACCGGGCGAAGAGATGGCCATGGTCTCCCCCGAAAACCGGGAAGAACTGCTGTTTGAGGATATTCTGCATGTCGAGGATGCGCACGACGAGCATCAGCTGATGTGCGAGGTCTTCGAAAAGGTCATCGGCGACGATGATGCCGTGCTCCAGATCGCGTCGCTGCTGCGGGAGGCCTTCGAGATCGAGGCGGCGCGTTTCGACTTCGTGGAGCAGCTCTGCCGCATTTCGCAGGCGCAAAACCTGCAGGCCTTCGAGAAACAGCTGAAGGCGCTGCCGGCGGAGGAACTGCACCGCTTCGCCCTCACGGGCGTGTCTCGCCTGCCCATCCACGCCCACCCCGTCCCGAACCTGCTGTTCACACGCGACCTCGGCGCGACGGTCGGCCACACGATCATCCTGAGCCACCCGGCGAATGCATCCCGGTCGCGGGAAAGCATCATTCTGAGCGTCGTCCTCCATCACCACCCCCGGTTCGCATCCATCGCGGACCAGATCGTCAAACTGCCCCGGGGAGTAACCTTCGAGGGCGGCGACCTGCTGGTGCTCAACGAGACGTCCATCCTCATCGGGCACTCGGAGCGCACGTCGTTTGGCGGCGTCATGAACGTGGTCCGCGAGCTGTTTGCCCGGACGTCCATCGAGCATGTGGTGATGGCGAATCTGCCGAAGCAGCGAGCCTGCATGCATCTGGACACCGTCTTCACCTTCGTCTCCCCGGACGAATGCGTCATCTTTCCGCCGCTGATCGAGCAGACGCGCCCCGGCAACGTGGCGCTGTATTCGCGTGGGGACAGTCCGAGTCGCTTTTATGTCGAGACGGGCGTCGACCTCAAGACGGCGCTCGAGGGCGTGCTCAACCGCTCCCTCTCCTTCATCCCCTGCGGCGGCGACGACCCGCTCGCGCAGAAGCGGGAGCAATGGACGGACGGGGCGAACTTCTTTGCGCTGGCCCCCGGCCTCGTGATCGGGTACGAGCGCAATGTTCGGACGTTCGAGGAGATGCGCGAACGGGGCTATCGCATCGTGACGGCGCGCGGCTTCCTGTCGTATCACGACGAGAGCGACTTCGTGCCCGGGGAGAAGATGGTGATCAAGCTTGAGGGGAACGAGTTGTCGCGCGGCCGGGGAGGCCCTCGCTGCATGACGCTGCCGCTTTCCCGCAGACCGCTCGATGCCCCATGAGCCTCTCCCTCCTGCTTGAACCCGATCGCCGCTGGATGAAGATGGCCCTGGCCGAAGCGCAACACGCGTTCGAGGCCGACGAGGTGCCCGTCGGCGCCGTCATCGTGCGGAACGGACAGATCATCGGCCGCGGGCGCAACATGGTCGAGCAACTCAAGGACCCCACCGCGCATGCCGAAATGATCGCGCTGACGGCCGCGTGTGAAACGATCGGCCAGAAATACCTCGCCGGCTGCACGCTCTACGTGACCCTCGAGCCCTGCCCGATGTGCGCCGGCGCGATCGTCTGGGCCAAAGTGCCCCGCGTGGTATTCGGCGCCTTCGACGAAAAAGCCGGCAGCGCCTCCACCCTCTACAACATCCTCCAGGATCCCCGGCTCAACCACCAGGTCGACGTCGTCTCCGGCGTCGAACGCGACGCGGCCGCCGCCCTGCTGCGCGAGTTCTTTTTTAAGAAACGGGCCATCCGCTGAACCACCAGACCCCTACCGGCATGTACGACGTCATCATCATCGGAGCCGGCCCTGTCGGACTCGCCTGCGGCATCAGCGCCCGGCGCGAGGGGCTTTCCAGCCTGCTCATCGAAAAAGGCGCGCTCGTCAACTCGTTGCTGGATTATCCCACCAACATGGAGTTTTTCTCCACCCCCGAACTGCTCGAAATCGGCGACCACCCGTTCACCACGCGCGGGATCAAACCGACCCGCGAGGAAGGCATCGACTACTATCGCCGCATCGCGGACGTCGAAAACCTGTCCATCAAACTCTACGAGCGGGTGACCGGGCTGGAGGGCCGCGCCGGGCATTTTACCGTCGCGACCGACAAAGGGCGCTACGCCTGCCGCAACGTGGTCATCGTCACCGGGTTCTACGACATCCCGAACGCCCTGAACGTCCCGGGCGAGACGCTGCCCAAAGTCACGCACTATTTCCGGGAGCCGTATCCGTATTCGCAGCAGCATGTCGCCGTGATCGGCGCCAAAAACTCGGCGGCCAAGGCGGCGCTGCAGTGCCATCGCGCCGGCGCGCGGGTGACCCTCGTCGTGCGCGACAGCCAGGTGTCGGACAAGATCAAATACTGGATCAAGCCGGACCTCGAGAACCGGATCAAGGAGGGGGCCATCGCCGCGTACTTCAACAGCCGCGTCGAATCCATCGCCGAAAAAACGATCACGCTCCAGACGCCGGAAGGGATCACGACGCTCGAAAACGACTGGGTCCTCGCGATGACGGGCTACCGGCCCGACTACCGTTTCCTCGAATCCCTCGGCGTCACGATCGCTGGCGACGAACACCGGACGCCCATCCACGACCCCAACACGTTCGAAACGGAGCGAAAAGGCCTGTTCATGGCGGGCACCGTCTGTGGCGGGCTGCGCACGAGCCGCTGGTTCATCGAAAACGGCCGGCACCATGCGCAGCTCATCATGCAATACATCGCGCGCGGCGTCGTCGGGGATGCCTCGGCCATTCCGGATCCGGTGGCCGAAAACGTCCAGTAGCCGGATCAGACGATCGCCTTGAGCCGATCCGACAACCGGAGGGCCAGCGCCACGAGGGTGAGGGTGGGATTCGGCGCGCCGGCCGTCACGAAGACCGAAGCGCCCGTCACGTGGAGGTTGGCCATCCCGTGGACCTTGCTATCCGCATCGACCACCCCGCGCCCGGGATCGTCGCTCATGCGGGTGGTGCCCATGTGGTGCCGACCGGCGCTGAGAAAATCCGGCCAGTGGCGATCGTCTTCCTCGAGAAGCCAGTCGAGGATCTGGATGCGGCCCAGATCGAGCCGGCCGAACTCTCTCGCCAGGACCTGATAAAAGACACGGATTGATCGCTTGTCCAGTTCCGTAAAACGCCACTCGAGCGCGGCGCGGGGCATCCCCAGCGCGTCGACCTCGCCCGTCAGCACGACACGCGAATCCGGGTTGGGCGACTGTTCGGCGCGGGACTGGAGCTGATACGACCGCCCATCGTCTTTCGGCGGCTCTTCGACCGACCTCACCGCCGTCCCATCCACCCGACCCTCCGCGGCCTCCCGCAGGCGCTCGCGGTAGTTGGTGAAATAGCTCGTGATCGTTTCGCCGTAGACGCCGGGGCGGAGCGAGCAGGTCCCGCTCAGGACGCGATGGCTCCGTTGCGCGTCGGGGCCCAGCGCCAGCTCGGCGCGGGGGCGTTTGGTGGCGAAGTTCAACGCGTACAGCCGCAGCGGGTCCGGCTCCTTGAGCACGAGCTGGGCGCCGGCCATCTCGATGTGCTCCATGAAGTAGCGCCCGACCTGGTCGCTGTCGTTTCCAATGCCGTTTTTTGCACGGGCATTGGAGGCGAGCAGGAGCCGGGCGTTCTGGATCGAACCGCAGGCCAGGACATAGTGCCGGGCGCGAACGCGGTGCTCCTTGCCCTCGATGGTCTTGACGCGGATCGAATCGATCTGCCGGACCGCCTCGTCGGCGACGAGTTCGGTGGCGTTGGCGTAGGTGACCAGGTGGATATTGGATGCCGAAACGACGGCGTCGCGGTAGACCTCCCCGAAGCGGGTGGGCGGACTGAACTGCCACATCTTGCTCCAGATCTGGCCCGGGTCGAACGGCAGCCGGCGGCTCCCTTCTGCGTCCGACTCGTAATGCGCCGCCTCATAGTCGAACGGCCCGAGCTGGAGATACGTCTGCGCGCGCGTGTAGAAGGCGTCGAGGTCGGCGCGACGGATCGGCCACCCGCTGTACGGCACCCAGTCGCGCGGCTCGAAGTCGAGCGGGTCGATGGGGGCGCAGAAGCCGGCCCAGTGCCCGGTCGTCCCCCCGAAATAATGGAGACGGACCGCTTCGATCGGGAGATACGGTTCGCCGGTGATGTCGCCGCGGTACAGGTCCTGCAAGGCGGGGTCGTAGCTGAACCCTCCGCCTTCCAGCAGCAGGACGCGCTCGGCTCTACCGGCCCATTCGAGGGCCATGCTGATCCCCGCCGCGCCGGCGCCGACGATACAGAGGTCGCCCTCGATCAGGGTTCCGTTTTCCAGCGTGCGGGCATCGGTGAGCATAGCGGTTTCTCCAGGGTGATTCATGCCATGGTAACGCCGCGCTGGCAAGCAAGCAATGGGCTTCGGCTAGACCTGCACGAGGCGGACGCCCTGTACCCCCTTGAGGTCGGAGATCTTGTTCAGCACCGCCTGCGGGATGTCGTCGTCGACGCTCAGCGCCGTGAGCGCCATGCTGCCGCGGCCGCCCTTCCGGCCGAGTTGCAGGACGCCGATATTGATGTTGGCATCGGCGAGGATGCCGCCGACGGCCGCGACCATGCCCGGGCGGTCTTCGTTGGCGTAAAACAGCAGCCGGCCTTCGAGCCGCACCTCGACATCGTAGTCGTCGACGCGCGCGAGACGCGGGTCGTTGCGATCGAACACGGTGCCCCCGACGAGTCGGGAGCGTTTGCCCGAGCCCACGACCACTTCGATGAGGTTGGTGAAGCTGTCGTGGGACGGCGCGCGCTGCTCCTCGACGCGCAGGCCCATCGATTCGGCCAGCACGGGGGCGTTGATCAGGTTGACCGGCTCGGTGAGCAGGGCCCCGAGCAGTCCGCTCAGGGCGGCCACGGAGATCACTTCGGCGTAGCGGTGCGGGACATCGCCGTAGCAACGGACCATGAGCGTCTCGACGTTGCCTTCGAGCAGCTGGGCGGCCACGCGGCCGAGTTTGGCGGCCAGCGTCAGGAACGGCTGCACCTCGGGCTGCGCCGCCATCCGGATCGCCATCCCGTTCACGGGCGACATCACCGGTTTGCCCTGCAGGGCGAGAACGACCTGTTCGGTGATCTGGCGGGCCACTTTCTCCTGCGCTTCCTCGGTCGAGGCCGCGATGTGCGGCGTGGCGACGAGGTTCGGATGCTGCAGCAGCTTTTCGAGCGCCGCCGGCGGCGGCTCCTGCGAATACACGTCCAGCGCGGCGCCGCCGACCTGTCCGCTTTCCAGCGCCTCGAGCAACGCCATTTCATCGACGATGCCGCCGCGGGCGCAGTTCACGACGCGCACCCCGTGCTTGCACCGCGCCAGGGTTTTGCTGTTGAGCAGCCCCCGCGTCATGTCGTTCAGCGGCGTGTGTACGGTGATGAAGTCGCTCTGCTCCAGCACCTCGTCGATCGACGCCAGCGTGATGCCCATGCGTTCGGCGGCTTCGCGGGACATGACGGGATCGTACCCGATCACCCGCATCCCGAAGGCCAGCATGCGCGAGGCGACGGCGCGGCCGATCTTGCCCAGCCCCAGAATGCCCAGCGTCTTTTCTTCCAGTTCGGAGCCCGTAAACGCCTTGCGCTCCCATTTGCCGCTCGCCAGCGACGCGTTCGCCTGCGGGATGTGCCGCGCGAGCGAGAGGAGCATGGCGCAGGTATGTTCCGCCGTCGAAATCGTGTTGCCGTCCGGCGCGTTGATCACCAGCACGCCGCGCCGCGTGGCGGCTTCCAGGTCGATGTTGTCGACCCCGACGCCGGCCCGGCCGATCACCTTCAGCCGGTCGGCCGCCTCGATCAGGTCGGCCGTGATCGTCGTGCCGCTCCGGATGATCCAGCCGTCCGCCTGGGGCGCCAGCGCCTTCAGTTCGTCGGGCGACTTCTTGAGTTGGACGTCCGGATGGATGCCGGCTACGTCCAGCAGGTCGATGCAGGCCTGTGCGACCGCATCGGTGATCAGAACATTCATGGCCATGGTCGTGTGGGTGAAGCCGTCAGTTCCTCGTCAGGTCGCCGATCCATCGAAGCAACTCTTCGCGGCCGGCGGGTTGGGTTGAGGAGGTGAAAACGACGGGGAGTTCGTACTCGATGTCGCGAAAGGCTTCCTTCAACGCCCGAAGGCTTGCCGCCTTCTGGTTGGAAGACAGCTTGTCCGCTTTGGTGAGGGCAATGATGGAAGGCACCTCGTGCTCCTTGAGCAGATGGATCAGGTCGCGATCGATGGCGGTGGGCGGATGCCGGCTATCGATCAGCTGAACCACGAGTTTAAGGGGTTCGCGCTCCGTGAGGTACCGGACGATGAACCGCTCCCATTTTTCGCGCTGCGTCCTCGCGGTCTTGGCATAGCCGAGGCCGGGGAGGTCGACGAAATAGAGGGTCTCGTCGATCAGGTAATAGTTGAATTCCTGCGTCTTGCCGGGGGTGCCGCTCGTCCGGGCGAGGGCGCGCCGGCCGGTCAGCATGTTCAGCAGGGAGCTCTTGCCGACGTTGGACCGTCCGATGAACGCCACTTCGGGCAGACCGTCCTCGCTGAGATGCTCCCAGCGGGCGGCGCCTCGAACAAAGCGGGCGTCTCGGATCGTCTTCATGCGCAGGGGTAGGAGGTTCAGGCGGCGGAAAGGTGCGCCTTGACGGTTTCGCCGATGAGGGCGGGGTTTTTCACCACGACCGCGCCGGCGCCTTCCAGCGCCGCGAACTTGTCCTCGGCCGTGCCTTTGCCGCCCGAGATGATCGCGCCGGCGTGGCCCATGCGGCGTCCCGGAGGCGCCGTCCGGCCGGCGATGAACGCGAACACCGGCTTGGTCATGTGCGCCTTGATGTAGTCCGCCGCTTCTTCCTCGGCCGAGCCGCCGATCTCGCCGATGAGCACCACCGCCTCGGTCTCATCGTCCGCCTGGAAGAGGGCGAGCGCGTCGACATGCCGCGTCCCGATGATCGGGTCGCCGCCGATGCCCACCGCGGTGCTCTGGCCCAGGCCCTCGCGCGAGAGCTGGTCGACCGCCTCGTACGTCAGCGTCCCCGAGCGGGAGATGACGCCGATGGGGCCCGGCTTGAAGATCATCGCCGGCATGATGCCGACTTTCGCCGCACCCGGCGTAATCACGCCCGGGCAATTCGGGCCGATGAGGTGCGCGCCGCGCTCCTGAACGAAGGGGTAGACCGGAATCATGTGGCGGACCGGGATCCCTTCGGTGATGCAGATGATCACCTTGATGCCGGCGTCGGCCGCTTCCATGATCGCATCGGCCGCAAAGGGCGGCGGCACGAAGATGACCGACGTGTTCGCGCCTTCCTTCTCGACGGCTTCCGCCACGGTGTTGAAGACGGGCCGATCCAGATGCTTCTGCCCCCCCTTGCCCGGCGTGATGCCGCCGACGAGGGTGGTGCCGTATTCGATCATCTGTTCCGCATGGAACGTGCCTTCTCGGCCGGTGAAGCCCTGGACGACGAGACGGGTGTTTTTATCGACTAGAATGCTCATGCGTTCGGTGATTTCTGCTCAGGATGCGCGCGAAATGGAATATACGATGGCTCTAACACGAAGCAGGCGCTTTCGCTCCGTGAGAGCCCGGGGGAATAGATGGAAATCTGGGGAAGAATGCGAGGGGATGTTGCACGGCGCGAGGAGGGCCGGCGGCTACGCGGAGCTAGAGGATGATTCGAGTCCATCATCCCTGCATCACCGTCTGCCCGACGCGCAGCAGCGTCGCCTCGTCGAAATGCCGGCCGAGGAGCTGGAGGCCCACCGGAAGCCCGGCCGGATGGCCACCCACGGGAACGACGAGACCGGGGATGCCGGCGAGGTTGGCGGTCACGGTGTAGACGTCCTGCAGGTACATCGCGAGCGGATCGTCCGACTTGCTGCCCAGGGCGAAGGGCAGCGTGGGCGTCGCCGGCGTGATCAGCACGTCGGCCTGCTCGAACGCCGCCTCGAAGTCGCGACGGATCAGGGTCCGGACGCGCTGCGCGCGGGCGTAATACGCGTCGTAGTAGCCGGAGGAAAGGACGTAGGTGCCGAGCATGATGCGTCGTTTCACCTCGTCGCCGAACCCTTCCGAGCGGGTCTGGACATAGAGTTCCTGCAGGAGGGACCGCTGCTCGTCGCGTTTCGTGCGCAGCGAGGCCACCGTGTCGGGGTCGCCGGCGCGTTCCGCCGTGGCGATCGCGGCGTCGAGTTCCTTGCGCTCCTGGTCGGAGCGTCGCCGGATTTCGCGCAGGTCGGCGCGGTAGCCGTACCGGACGCCGTCGTAGCGGGCGAGGTTGCTCGACGCTTCGGCCGTCGTCAGGATGTAGTATGTCGCGATTCCGTAGGCCGTGTTTGGCAGCGATACCGGGACGATCGACGCGCCGGCCGCTTCGAGCCGGGCGACCTGTTCATCGACCACGGCGCGGATGCCGGCGTCGAGGCCGTCCGCAAAATATTCTCCCGGGAGGCCGACGCGCAGGCCGGCCACGCCGCCATCCAGGTTGTCGAGATACGAAGGAACGGGAAGGGGGGCGCTGGTGGCGTCATTGGCGTCCTGCCCGGCCATGGTCTGGAGCAGCAGCGCCGCATCGCGCACGGAGCGGGTGAGCGGGCCGATGGTATCGAACGAGGAGGCGTAGGCGACGAGGCCGTAGCGGCTCACGCGCCCGTAGGTAGGCTTCAGCCCGACCACGCCGCAGAAGGCCGCCGGCTGGCGGATCGATCCGCCCGTGTCCGTCCCCAGCGCGGCGACGCAGAGATCGGCCGCCACGGCGGCGGCGGAGCCTCCGGACGATCCGCCCGGGACGAGATCGGGGTCGAGCGGGTTTCTGACCGGGCCGAAATAGGATGTCTCGTTGGACGACCCCATCGCGAACTGATCGCAGTTCGTTTTGCCGATTACGACCGCGCCGGCCTCCTTGAGCCGCTGCACGGCGGTGGCGTCGAACAGCGACGAAAAGCCTTCGAGGATGTGGGATCCGCAGGTGACCGGCCCGTCCTTGAGGCAGAGCACGTCCTTCACGCCGAGCACGAGGCCGGCCAGGGGAAGCGAGGCCCCCGAGGCGAGCGCCCGATCGACGGCGGCGGCATCGGCGCGCGCGCAGTCGGCGTCGACCGAGATGAAGGCGTTGATCCGCGCGTTTTCCCGATCGATCTTTGACAAAAAAGAAGAGACCAGTTCGGTTGCACTGGTCTCTTTCCTCACAACGGCCGCATGGGCCTCGTGAATTTCCATCTTCTACGATTCGGTAGAGTCAGCAGAGCTGCTACGTTCCGCCGGCGCAGGCTGAGCCGGAGCCGAGTAGGAATCCGTGCGGGCTGCCGTGGAGCCTTGCTGAGGGGGGGTGATACGATGGGGCGTCGAATCGACGGTCAGCTCGTTCCTGATTTCCGTGGTAGCGGCCTTAAACTCGCGAATACCCTTACCCAGTCCTCGAGCGATTTCCGGGATACGCTTCGCACCAAAAACCAGCAGGATGACCAGGAAGATCAGCAGAATCTCAAAGGGTCCTAGGCTACCCATGTCGATTACCTCAAATTAAATTAGAATCAGCGTCCGGAAAGCGCGCCAGACCGCGTGTCAGGCGTACCGTACCGGAACCGGAACCTACACAAACCGGCAACAAAAAGCAGGCCGGCCCGTGAAGCTGCCACGAAAATAAAGATTCGGAGCAAAAACCCGGCTGCCTGTAGAAAACGAAACGAGAAGTCGGGTGTTCCTTTGCTGGTTCCAGGTTTAAGGATCAAGGCTCAAAGACGTTTTCTCCTGGCGAATGCGTCTCCCATCCTTTTCCCTGACCGGCCTCGAACCTCGCACGTTGAACCCGAAACGATCCCGTGTCCCTATCTCGCGAAGATATCCTATCCTGGCCCAAGGCCGAGCTGCATTGCCATCTCGACGGCTCGTTGCGGCTTTCCACGCTGCTGGATGAGGCGCGGGCGCAGGGTAAACGCGCGCTGCTGCCGGCCGACAGCCTCGAAGGGCTCCAGGAGGCGCTGCGCCAGATCGACCATTCCGAATCGCTCGAGGCCTACCTGGCCTGGTTCCGCTACACGATTCCTGTGATGCAGTCGGCGCCGGCGCTGCGGCGCATCGCCTATGAACTCGCTGAAGACAACGCCCGTGAAAACGTACGTTATCTCGAAGTCCGCTTCGCCCCCGTCCTCCACCGGGACGAGGGCATGACGCTCGAGGCGATCGTGGAAGCGGTGCTCGACGGGCTCCGCGCCGCCGAGCAGGATTTCAGCATCCGGACCAACCTCACGATCTGCGGGCTCCGCGACCGGTATGCCAGCGCCTCGCTGCGCCAGGCCGAGCTGGCCGTGGCCTACAAGCACCGGGGCGTATCCGCTTTCGACCTCGCCGGCGGCGAGGCCGGCAACCCGTCCAAGGCCCACCTGAGCGCGTTTTATTACGCCCGCAACCACCTCCTGAATCTGACGATCCACGCCGGCGAATCCTGGGGACCCGACTCCATCCACCAGGCCCTCTTTTTCGGCGGCGCGCATCGGATCGGCCACGGCACGTCGCTGCACCAGGACCCGGAGCTGATGCAGTACGTGGTGGACCATCAGGTGCCCCTGGAGATCTGCCCGACCAGCAACGTGCAGACGCACGTGGTGCCGGGGTATGCCGAGCATCCGTTGCGCCGGTACGTCGACGCCGGCATCCCGATCACCATCAACACCGACAACCGGTTATTCAGCCGCACGACGGTGACCGACGAACTGTGGCGCGTGTACCGGCACAGCGGCGTGACCGTCGAGCAGCTACGGGAGATCGCGCTGAACGGCTTCCGCTACAGCTTTTTGCACTGGCACGAGCGGCAGGACCTGATCCGGTCGGCGCTCGAGGCCTTCCCGCTCCCTCCCTCTTCAGAAACGCCCGTCTGGTGACGCCGGCGAACCGTCCATCCGCATGATCAAAACCGTCCGCACCGCCAGCAGCCTGACCGGCGTCATCGAACTGCCAGCCGACAAGTCCATCGCGCACCGCGCCGCCCTCTTCGCCGCCCTGGGCGACGGTCCGTCGCACCTCGTCAACTACCCCGCCTCCGCCGACCCGCAATCGACGCTCTCGTGCCTGCGCCAGCTCGGCGTGCGCATCGAGGAAGAAGACGGGAGTTACACGGTCCACGGCGTCGGACTGAACGGGCTGAAGCCGCCGGCGGGACCGCTCGACTGCGGCAATTCGGGCACGACGATGCGGATGCTCGCGGGCATCCTCGCGGGCCAGCCGTTCGACACGACGCTGATCGGCGACGCCTCGCTGAGCGGCCGGCCGATGGAACGGATCGCCAAACCCCTGCGCCAGATGGGCGCGGTGATCGATCTGACCGACGGGCACGCGCCGGTGTACATCCACGGCGGCCAGACGCTCAAAGGGATGACGTACCGGCTGCCCATGCCATCCGCCCAGGTAAAATCCTGCGTGCTGCTGGCCGGGCTTTACGCGGAGGGCGAGACCACGGTGATCGAAACCCTCCCCTCGCGCGACCACACCGAGCGCATGCTCGCGCTCGACGCCGTCGAAATGAACGGGGAACGCCATCTCAGCGTCAAAAAAGGGAAACGGATCCCGCGCCAGGCGTGGGCGGTGCCGCGCGATTTCTCGGCCGCCGCGTTTTTTCTCGTCGCCGGCTCGATCGTGCCCGGCGCCGAACTGCGCCTGCCGGGCGTCGGGGTCAATGCCTCGCGCAGCGCGTTGCTCGACGTGCTCCGCGCCATGGGCGCATCCATCACCGTCGAAGATGAGCGCACCTATGGCGGCGAGCCCATCGCCGACCTCATCGTCAAGGCCTCGCCGCTCCACGGCGTGACGGTCCCGGAAGAGTACATCGCGAACATGATCGATGAAGTCCCGATCCTCTGCGTCGCCGCCACGCAGGCGCGGGGGCGGACGGAGATCCGCAACGCCGGCGAACTCCGCGTCAAGGAAACCGACCGGATTGCCGCGATGGTCACCAACCTGCGGGCCCTCGGCGCGGAGGTCGAGGAGTTCGAGGACGGCCTGGCCGTGACCGGCGGCGCCCCGCTGCACGGCGCCGACGTGCAGACCTACCACGATCACCGCATCGCCATGGCGATGGGCATTGCCGGCCTCGTCGCGGCCGGCGAAACGGTCATCCACGGCGCCGATATCGCCTCGGTATCCTTCCCGACGTTCTGGGATGTGCTCGACCGCATCGCCCTGTGACGATCTCGTAACGCCCGATTACTCTTTCACCATCACGGCCCCAAAAAACCCGTCGGTGCCGTGGCTATGGGGCGCGACGCGCAGGTACGGGCCGGACTGACCGGGCACGTCGAGCCCGCGGCCGGCGAGGATCTCACCCGCCGGCACGAGCCGCATGTCGGGGTGGGCGGCGAGAAACGCCTCGACGATGCCCTCGTTTTCCTGCGGAAAGAGCGAGCAGGTGGCATAGACGAGCCGGCCACCGGGTTTGAGGAGCGGCGCGTAGGCTTCGAGGATGTCGCGCTGCTCCCGGTTGAGCTGATCCAGATTCTCCGTGCTCAGCTTCCAGGTCGCGTCCGGGTTGCGGCGAAGCACGCCGGAGCCGCTGCAGGGCGCGTCGATCAGAACGGCGTCCATCTTGCCGTAAAGCCGCGTCACATCGCGCCCCCGATTCCCGTCGATCGGCTTCAGCCGCACGTTCGACACGCCGGCGCGCCGGATGCGCGGCTTCGATTCCTCGAGCCGGCGGTGCGCCACATCGAAAGCATAGAGGATCCCCTTGTTCTGCATCAGAGCGGCCAGATGCAGCGTTTTGCCGCCGCCACCGGCGCAGCCATCGACGATCTGCTGGCCGGGCCCGGGGTCGACGAGGTAGGAGAGCAGCTGGCTGCCTTCGTCCTGCACCTCGAACCAGCCCTCGTGGAAAGCCGGCGTGGCGAACAGGTTGGCCTTCTGCGTGATGATCAGGCCGTCGGGATTCGTGGGGGTCGGCACGCTGGCGTGGCCGGCCTCCCGCAGCCGGTCCTGGAGCGCTTCCCGGGTCGTCTTCAGGGTGTT